>PHBF01000066.1 GCA_002841905.1 Deltaproteobacteria bacterium HGW-Deltaproteobacteria-17 | reverse complement strand
GGGGTCGGTGAGTACAACATGCAAGTGGTTACTCATGGCGCAAAAGGCGTGAATCTGCACCGGGTGCTGGGCCTGGGCATCGGCGATGCAGTAGAGGATAGCCTCGCGCAATTCCTGGGAGGGACGCAGGAAATAGCGTCGCTCGGAGGTGTTGCGGGTGATTAGGTAGGAGGCGTCTTCGTCGTAGGGAAAAGCCTGGACCATAGTGCTCCTGGACGCGCCGGGTCTATTCCCGTCTGCAACAGGGATTGGCGACGTCCCCATCATTGTCGTGGCCAGAAAAAGATGGTTGCAGGAAAAGAGCCTGCAGGCTACATTTATGCATTCAAAGGGACAGGGCGTCCGTTCGATTTCCAGCAGGAGTGGAAAATTCCAGTAACTTTGCCTGATGCAGAGAATGTAAAAAGCAAAGGCGTGGAGGGAACCTCCGGCAATCTTATTTATTTTCCAAAGGCTATTGACATCCGGTAGTTCATAATTACTTTCAAAAGCGCCCTCAAAAAGCCTGCAGGTCTTTTCGATCGCCCAATCACTTCACCCATTACAAAAGTAGTGAGAGAGTCATGCCACCATGCACAGTCAACGAGATCCTTTCATGAGCAGCACCGTATTTTTCGCCTTCGCATTGGCCACGATCATGGGCCTGCTGAACACCGGATGCGATTACTTCACCGAGAAGAAGGACGACTTCGACTCGCGGATCGCCTGCGGGGACTACTGTGACAAGAAGTTCGACTGCAACGCTGAGGATCCGACCTCCGCCGAGAGGGACGACTGCGTCAGTGCATGCCGCCGCTCCATTGAGGACGACTGCGGAAACGAGCACCAGGCCGCGGCCAACGATCAGATCGACGACTGCGTCAGCCAGGCCTGCACCGAGTTCTGGGTCTGCATGGTATTCGACGCCGCCCCTGTGTGTTACGGCTTCGTCTCAGAGTAGTTGCCCCAGGATCTGTGGTTTTTACTGCCGTCCATAGACGGCCTCTTCAGGAGAAACACCCATGCTTGAAACTCTCGCAATTATCCTGATCATCCTCTGGTTGCTGGGCCTGGTTTCCTCGTACACACTGGGCGGGTTCATTCACATTCTGTTGGTTGTCGCGATCATCGTGGTCGTGTTGCGTGTGATTCGAGGCCGAAGTGCCTAGGAGCCTGTCGGGAAAAGCGCAATATTTGCAGGGCGTGCGCGGGGTTTCATGGAGGGAGCAGGAGTCGAATCGGACTTGAGGCCCATCCGGGGAAGTGTTACTTTTCGGAGAACCCAAGGAGGAGTCCTATGCTGAACTTTACGTATTACAATCCTGTCCGGTTGATCTTCGGACCGGGATCGCTGGACAAGCTGCGCGCGAACGTGCCCGCGGATGGCCCGGTCATGCTGGTCAGCGGGGGGGAGTCCATCCGGAAAAACGGGGTCCGGGAGGCGATCCTGGGCGCCCTCACCGGGATGGAGGTGGTGGAGTTCACGGGCGTGGAGCCCAATCCCCAGCTGGACACGCTGCTGCGGGCCGTGGACGTGGCGCGCCGCTGCGGGGCGAAGTTCCTGCTGGCCGCCGGCGGCGGTTCGGTCATCGACGGGACCAAGTTCATCGCCGCCACGGTGCCGTACACCGGGGACGATCCGTGGCAGTTGGTCACAGGCCGCGAGAAGATCCGGGAGGCGCTGCCCCTGGGCGTGGTGCTCACCCTCCCCGGAACGGCGTCGGAGATGAACGACGGCGCGGTGGTCTCCCGGCGCTATCCCACCGACAAGCAGCCCTTCCGGAGCGAGAAGCTCTATCCGAAGTTCGCCATCCTGGATCCGGCCTTCACGCTGTCGCTGCCGTGGCGGTACACGGCCAACGGGATCGCCGACGCCTTCGTCCACGTCATGGAGCAGTACTGCACCCGGGACGTGTTCTCGCCCCTGCAGGACCGCATCGCCGAGGGCATCCTGGCCACGCTCGTGGCGTGCGGCCCAATGATCAAAAAAAATCCAAACGATCTGGCGGTGCGCGGGGAGATCATGTGGTGCGCCACGATGGCGCTCAACCGTCTCGTCGGCTGCGGCGTGGTGCAGGACTGGAGCACCCACCTGATCGGCCATGCGCTCACGGCCGAGGCCGGGATGGATCACGCCCGCTCCCTGACGGTGGTGCTGCCGTGGCTGCTGCGGGACCGGATCGAGACCAAGCGCGGCAAGCTGGCCCAGCTCGGCCGGCGGGTGTTCAACGTGAACATGGCCGACGACCATGCGGCCGCCGGTGCGACGATCGAGGCGATCGAGGCCTTCTTCACCGGGCTCGAGGTGCCGGTGCGGCTGGATCCGGAGCTGGTGACCGAGGAGGTCCTGCAGCGCGTGCTGGGACAGATGTCAGTTTACAAAAAAGGTCTGGGCGAGAACCAGGACATCACCCCGGCGGTGGTGGAGCGCATCCTGCGCGCGAGCCTCGGTAAATAGTAAAAAAGAAATAAATAATCAGGCTCCTAGGAAAGTGCTTCGTCGTCGGGCTCGAGCTCCTGCGAAAGCAGCACCAGGCGGGCGAGGATCCAGACGGCGTCGGCGGGTCCGGCCAGGGTCGCGAGTCGTTGGACGACCGGGTGGTTGACCCCGAGCCAGAGGGCGCCGTGCAGCCTCCAGGGGGCCGGCGGGAGGACGCGCAGCCCGACCAGGTCGCCGTGGTCCGGGCCCGGAAAGAAGGGCCATGCACCGTCGTTCGGTTGATGGAGTTCGGCGAGAACCAGGCCGCCGTCGAAGGCCAGGCGCGGATCCCGGGCGGCCAGCCGGGCCCAGGCTTGTGGCCAGTCCGCGCAGGCGCCCGCAGCGCTTTGAGAGCACTCCTCCGGGGTCAGGCGCCGGGCCGCGAGCCCCTCCCCGGAGTTCGCTGCCTCCGAACGCCCCGAGCGGGTCACCGTGCGGCGCAGTTGGGACAGCAAGCCTGGGGACCAGACGTTCTCGTCGACGAGGCGGAGTTGGGCTCCCACCGGTGGGAACGTTGAGAGCGGGGAGACGGGCAGGACGGTCTGGGCGACCAGATCCCTCGTGGAGAAGGGGAGGCCGCGCAGATCCCGGCCGACGGGGAGCTCCATCCACTCCGGACCCGGGTTCCCTGACAGGAACAGCACCCAGGCATCGGCGTCGACGGCTCCTTCCGCCACCCGGGAGGCCAGCGTCTCGGCCAGCTGGCACCGGGCCACCTCGAAGTGGCGCCGCACGGCGTCGGCGGCGTCCCCGGCGTCGGAGCGCACGGATGTGTCCCACTCGAAGTGGAGATGGGGCACCGGACAGGGGGCCCGCTGCACCAGGAATCCGCGGTGGAAGAGGACGAGCTCGCCCTGGGCCGGAAAGATCAGGTCCAGGCGGCGGTGGGCCACGGGATCGGCGTGCTCCACGTGGAACACGGAGCTGGCCGGTCCCACGGCGGAGAGGAGGCGCTCTCCATCGAGGAAGATGCGCAGGGACGATCGGGCGCAGCGCTGCGCGACACAGGTGCGGATCCGGGATCGCGCCGTCGCCGGATCCGGCTCCCGCAGGTACCAGAGGCTGCGGTTGCCCGCCACGTTTTCGGAGTGCAGGTGGATCTCCCAGGTGCCGTCGGGCAGGATCCAGGCCTCGACGGTCTGGCCGGCGTGGGAGGTGCGCAGGCGGGTCAGGGCGAAACCTGCCGGACCTGTCGGTGGCGGACAGGGCGGCGCCGTCCAGTCATCCCGGTCCGCGGTGGGCGGCGTGCCATCGGCGAGCCAGCGGCGCAGGCGGGTCAGCGAGAGGCCTGGGGCGGTGTCGGCGAGCTCCACCGCTCTCGGTCTCCACGCGCAGGTCCACGTCGCGGGCTCCCATGGCCGCGGCCCGCTGCAGCGCCCCGACGAGAACAGTTTCAAATTCATGCAACTGTCCAGGCGGCGCCGTCCACTTCGGGTCCTGCGCGGTCAGGTGGGGGCGCAGGAACTCCCGGACCAGGGAAAAGCCGTCTTCCATGGGCGCCTACTCCACGTCCCCCGTCTCCTCGGCGAGGCGGCGGGCCTTCTCCATGCGGATCAACTCCTTTGCCAGGGACGAGACCTGGTCCTCCTCCTCCTTGCGCCGGGCGGCCTCGCAGAAGTCGAGGGTGTACCGGAACTCCGACAGGAAGACGTCGAAGTCCAGGTTCTTTCGCACGAGGCTCAGAAAATGCAGACGTTTTTCATAGTCTGCTTTAAAAAACCCGTCCGGATAGTTCACGTCCTCGATGCGCGAGATCAGCCGGCGGGCGAAGTGTGCGCAGTCGCGCCCGGACACGGCCTTCTCCGAGGCCATGATCCCGAACTCGACCCACTGCGCCGCGGTGCAGTCGATGTGCCGGCCGTACGCCTCGCCGAGCAGCTCGTCGCGGACCAGCCGCACGTAGTCGGCCGCGCTGACGGGACCCTCGAGCAGGTAGGGCTGCTGGGTGAGCCGGCTGACGGTGGCGTCGTCCATCTGCATGTAGTTGGCGTCGCACAGCAGGATCCACTGACCGTTGGCCGGCAGGATCGTGCCGTCGAACAGCCCGAAGGCCGCGCCCAGGATGCTCTTCTCCTCGGCGCGCAGGTCGCCGCCTCCGCGGGCGCCGAAGGCCGTGTCGATGTCGGGCCAGTAGAAGGCCACCACGCCCGGAAAGTTGGTCAACTCGGACGTGAAACGCTCGATCAGGGCCGACGCCGAGGCGTTCTGGTAGGCCGAAGCCCAGTCGGTGCGGCGGATCACGCAGAACTTGGCCATGAGGCCGACGGCGGCGGCCTCGGACAGGAGGTGCTGTCCGACGGCGTGGGCCGAGGCGGTCTTGCCGCAGCCGGGCTTGCCCAGGGCGAACAGGATCGGGTTGAGGCGCTTGGGGTTCTTGCGGGACTCGGGGTCCCAGGCGATCAGGTCGCGCACGAGCCGGCGGCCCGCCCGCAGGAACTCCTGGTTGCCCACGATGTTCTCCATGCGCACCGGCAGCACGAGGCTGGTCTGGTCCTTGCGGATCTCGCCGAACACGGGGAAGTGGATATCGTAAATATGAAAATGAACATTCTTGTGGCGCTCATGGTGGGCCGCGTGGCGCGGATCCCGGGACAGGGACAGGCAGCTCAGGCAAAGCAGGCGCGCGTAGGCGCACAGCGCCATGTCCGCGTCGTGCCCCTGCCGCACGTGGTCCTGCGTGTAGTGCAGCGCGTCCTTGATGAACGCGTCGAGGAAGTTCGGGTCCTCGAGGACCTGCCGGGTCTCGCGCAGGGGCATCGGGTTCACGGCCCGTACACGGTGGCCGGTGAGCTCGTCGAGGTCGTGGGCCAGCACCAGGGCGGCGGCGTGGACGGCGGCGAGCCGGCTCCACCCCGGGGCGGGGGCGTCGGCGGGCTCGGGCGCGGCCTGCTTGAGCCACGCCGTCACCGACATCAGCACGCCGGCGGACTTCTCCAGGGCGGCGAGCACCGGATGGCTGCGTGGCCCGAGCCCGTACGGGTGCTTCTCCCACTGGTACAGGAAGCGGGGCCAGCGCAGCTCCAGCAGGCGCGGCACGATCTCCACGCGCAGGGGTTCGAGGTGTTCGGCGTTCATGTGAAAGATGGTCATGGTTCACCTGTGTCGACCGGGATCAGGGCCAGTCCCGGGAGAAGCTCCTTGAGGGCTTCGAGGGTGCCTCGTGTGCCACGGAGGAAGGCGCGGCGATGGCGCAGCACGCGGTAGGGAAGGCGTTCCCGCAGGCGGATCACCGACGGTTCGAGATCGGTGCCGGCGCCGTACAGGGGGGCCAGCGGGTCGTCGGCGATGGAGGGACCGGCCTCCCGCAGGGTGCTGTCCAGGGGCAGGTGCAGCAGGGCGGATCCTGGATTGTTTTGAAATATTTGTACTATCTGGGCGGGCGCGGAGGCGGCGCTCCACAGCGGGCCGATCATCCCGCGGGTGATGTGCTCCACGGTCAGGCTCCGGTCCGCCTCGAGGCACTGCAGGAAACCCAGCTCCGAGTCCTGCAGCAGCGCGTTCTCGAGCGTCTCGACGATGCCGGCGGGGAGCCGGTTCACGACCTCGGCGGCCTCCTCCGAGAAGGGCGGCGGCAGCGACAGGCCGGTCACCCGGAAGCGGCAGACGTGGCGGTTGGGGACGTGGAACACCGGATCCACACGGTCACGGATCCACTCAAAGCGCGCGCCGTCGGGGCCGTCGTGCAGCCAACGCAGGCGGGTGACCGGCGCGGGACAGCCCCGGGCGCCGAAGTACAGGGGCAGGCCCGACACCGGGTGCGGCGGGGCGGTGGCTTCTTCGAGGCCGCTTCGGGCCCACGCGATGTCGGGAAAGCGTTCGTCGGTCCGGATCCGGTCCAGCAACAGCAGGGCGCACGCGGAGAGGGAGGTCATGCGGGGTCGGCGTTCTGTTCCTGTTCGGCCTTCTCGAGGATCCGCTGCAACTGCTGCTGCCGGATCTCCTTCTCGGTGGCCAGGTTCTTCTCCACGAGCTCCTCGACGTGACGGTCGTACACGGTCATGTTGGCCACGATCTGCTCGACGTTGCGCGTCAAAAACAGCGAGGTCTCGGAGGTGATGATCGCGACCTTGTTCATGCTCTCCTTGAGGCTCTCCATGCTGGCGGTGACCTGCAGGGACAACTGCCCGGCCTCGGCCAGGGTGGCCAGACGGGAGGCGTGCTGGCGCAGCTCGTCGAGGACCAGCTCTGCGGCCTCGTGGATCAGGGTCATGTTCGCGTGCAGGTTCTTCGAGATCTCGGTGAAGTGCAGGTTCATCTTCATGATCGAGTCGAGGTGGTGCAGCGCGTGATCGAACAACTGCATCTTCTGGCCGTGCTCCCAGATCAGGCGGTCGGTCTCGACCAGGTTGCCCTCGGTCTGCCGGAACTCCTCGGAGCTGGCGTCGGTCAAAGCCGCCAGGCGCGCCTGGAGCTCCTCGTGCAGGGTTTTCAGCTCGAGCACCAGGGCGACGTACTGCTTCTTGCCCTTGGCGGCATCGACCTTCTTGGACTGAAGGGCCTTCTGGTCGTCGTGCAGCCCGGAGATGGTCCGTTCGACCTTCTTGAGGTACTCGGCGACCCGCTTGACGTGGGCGTCGGCGATGTCGACCTTGGCCGACAGCAGGTCCGCCAGGGGGCGCCGGCGGAAGGGACGGCCCAGCACCGGGATGCGTCCGAGCACCCCGCGGAAGCCGCGGCCCACGCCGCCCTGTTTGCCCGAGGTCATGGTCTTGATCTCGTCGAGCAGCGAGCGCTGGTCGGCGATCTCCTTGTTCATGTCCTTGGCGAGCTGGTCGTGCTCCTCCTGAAGCCGCTTGAGCTCCTGCAGGTTGTCCTGGTTGCGGGACCGGTACTGGTCGTCCACCTGTCCGGTGGCCTCGCGGCTCCACTTGCTGCCGTCGAACTCCACCTGCTTTTTCAGGATCTCCTCCGCGTTCAGTTGATTTTCCGTCATCGCTTTCCTTTCGCGCGCGGCCCGGGCGCGCCCGTGTTGCAGCATTGTAGTGAAAACCGGAAAGGAACACAACCACCCCGCTTCATCCAAGAAAATGCGCTTGACGACCCGATGGAGAGGGGGTATTTTCCCGCGCAGGGAAAGCCTTGTGCGATGCGGCTTTTTCATTTTTGTACGGATATTGCTTGATCAAACGCGGAGATTCCTCATGTCATTGGATGTATCTGTGATCGACGAAATCCTGAAGGAGAAGGGGACCGGGGCCGAGCAGGCCATTCCCATCCTGCAGGGCATACAGGCGCGTTTCCGGTATCTGCCCATCGAGGCGCTGGAATACGTGTGTGCCCACACGGAGATCACGCCGAGCCAGCTCTTCGGCGTGGCCACGTTCTACTCCCAGTTCCGTCTCCAGCCCGTGGGTGAGACCATCATCAAGGTCTGCCACGGCACCGCCTGCCACGTGGGTGGCGCCGACACGCTCACCGAGACGCTGGAGAACCAGCTGGGCATCCCCGACAAGCACACCACGGCGGACATGCGCTACACGCTGGAGTCCGTGGCGTGCGTCGGCTGCTGCAGCCTCGCTCCAGTGGTGGTGCTCGGCAATGACACCCTGGGCAAGGTGACGCCCAAGAAGATCTCGGACTCGCTGGCCGCGCACATGGCCGCGAACGGGGGTGACCACGCATGACGAGCGCGACCGCAACCGAAAAAAAGAGAGCCCGCCTGGTGGTGGGACTGGGATCCTGCGGCATCGCCGCGGGGGCACGCGACGTATACCGGCACATCCAGGACAGGCTCGGCGCCGAGCCCTCCCTGGATGTGGAGCTGGCGATCACCGGCTGCAACGGCATGTGTCACCGGGAGCCGCTGGTGGAGCTGCACGACACCGACGGAAAGGTGTTCCTGTACGGCGACATGACGCCCAAGAAGATGGATCAGGTGTTCGAAAAGCACCTGCGCGGAGGCGAGCCGGTGGAGCGCTTCCGCCTCAGGGAGGACAACCCCTCGAGTCCGGCGGGCGCGTTTTTGGCCAAGCAGCGTCGGATCGTGCTGCGCAACTGCGGCGTGATCGACCCCGACAGCCTCGAAGCCTACCGCGCCGTGGGTGGATGGGATGCCCTGAGGATCGCGCTGGAGCGCGGCCCGGATTGGGTGCTCGCGGAGATGAAGAAGTCCGGGCTGCGCGGTCGCGGCGGCGCCGGCTTCCCCACCGGGCTCAAGTGGGAGTTCACGCGCAAGGCCCCCGGGGAGCACAAGATCGTCGTGTGCAACGCCGATGAGGGGGATCCGGGGGCGTTCATGGACCGATCCGTGCTGGAGAGCGATCCCCACGCCGTGCTCGAGGGCATGACGATCGCCGCGGCCACCGTCGGAGCGGATCGCGGATACATCTATTGCCGCGCCGAATACCCGCTGGCCGTGGAGCGGCTGATCCGGGCCATTGATCAGGCGCGGGCCGCCGGGCTGCTGGGCAGCAACATCTACGGCACCGGGTTCAGTTTCGACATCAAGGTCAAGGAGGGCGCCGGCGCCTTCGTGTGCGGGGAGGAGACCGCCCTGATGGCCTCGATCGAGGGCCGCCGGGGCATGCCCCGTCCGCGTCCGCCGTTCCCGGCCCAGAAGGGGTTGTGGGATCTGCCCACCAACATCAACAACGTCGAGACCTACGCCAACGTGCCGTGGATCATCCACAACGGCGGCGACGCGTTCGCGTCGGTGGGGACCGAGAAGAGCCGCGGCTCGAAGGTGTTCGCGCTGGCGGGCAAGATCCAGCGCGGTGGACTCGCGGAGGTGCCCATGGGCATCACCATCCGGGAGATCGTCGAGGACGTGGCGGGTGGATCGTCCACGGGCCGTCCGATCAAGGCCGTCCAGATGGGCGGACCGTCCGGTGGCTGCATCCCGGTGGAGTTGTTCGACACGCGCATCGACTACGACGAGGTCAACCGCACCGGCGCGATCATGGGCTCCGGCGGCCTGGTCGTGATGGACGAGACCACGTGCATGGTCGACGTGGCCCGCTTCTTCCTGCACTTCACCAAGGACGAGAGCTGTGGCAAGTGCACCTTCTGCCGCATCGGCACCACGCGCATGCTCGAGCTGCTCGAGAAGATCTGCGCCGGAGAGGGGGACGCCTCCTCGGTGAAGATGCTCGAGGAGCTGGCGCTGCAGGTCAAGAACACGAGCCTGTGCGGTCTGGGCCAGTCGGCGCCCAACCCGGTGCTCACCACCATCAAGTACTTCCGGCACGAGTACGACGCGCACATCCTGGAGAAGCGTTGTCCTGCCGGAGTATGCAAGGCACTGACGACCTTCGAGATCACGCCGGACCGGTGCACGGGCTGTGACGCCTGTCTGCAGAACTGCCCCGTCCAGGCGATCACCGGCCAGCGGGGATCGAAGGGCACCTACGTCATCGACCAGGACCGCTGCTCGAAGTGCGGCGTGTGCCGGGACGTGTGCAAGTTCGGAGCTGTCAGCACCCATTGATTGATGCGGCCCCAGCGGCCGTGTGTCGGAGGCATTCGTGGACGCAAACGTTACGCTCACCATCGATGGTCACACCGTCACGGTGCCGGCTGCCAGCACCGTGCTGGACGCCGCCCGGAAGCTGGGGATCGAGATCCCCACCTTCTGCTTCATGGAAAACCACAAGCCCTTCGCCTCGTGCTTCATGTGCGTGGTGAAGATCGAAGGCGGCAGGGGAAACCTCGTGCCCTCGTGCTCGACTCCGGTGTCGGAGGGCATGGTGGTGCGCACCCAGTCCGAGGAGATCTCGACGGCGCGGAAGACCGCCCTGGAGTTGATGTTCTCCGATCACCTCGGCGACTGCTTCGGGCCCTGCCATGAGAAGTGTCCCACAGGCGTGGACATCCCCGGCTTCATCGCCGCCCTCAAGGACGGAGATCCGGCCCTGGCGCTCTCGATCATCAAGGATTCGCTGTCGCTCCCCGGCTGCCTTGGACGCGTGTGTCCGGCCCCCTGCGAGCAGGACTGCCGCCGCAACAAGGTCGACGAGGCCATCTCGATCATGCGTCTCAAGCGGGCGGCCGCCGACGCGGATCTGGCGCTCGATGCGCCCTACGTGCCTGCCGCCAAGCTGCCGCCGTCCGGGAAAAAGGTGGCCATCGTCGGAGCGGGCCCCGGGGGCATCAATGCGGCGTACTTCCTGTCGTTGCTGGGACATGAGGTCGATGTCTACGACGCCCATCCGGCGCCCGGCGGCATGCTGCGCTACGGCATCCCTTCGTTCCGCCTGCCCCATGCGGTGATCGACGCGGAGGTGGCCGTGGTGGAGAAGACCGGCGTCCGCTTCCATTATGGACGCACGCTGGGCAGGGACTTCACGCTGGCCCAGTTGCAGCAGTCCCATCAGGCGGTCTTCCTGGCCATGGGCGCGCAGGACAGTTCGGCGATGCAGGTGCAGGGCGAGGATCTGCCCGGCGTCGTGTCGGCGGTGGACTTCCTGGGTGCAGTGGCTCGCGGGGACAAGGTGAACCCCGGCGCGCGGGTGATGGTGGTGGGCGGCGGCAACTCGGCCGTGGACGCGGCGCGGACCGCTGTGCGGCTCGGCGCCTCCGTGGAGATGTATTACCGGCGCACCCGCGCGGAGATGCCCGCATGGGAGCATGAGATCGCCGATGCGGAGCATGACGGCGTGAAGTTGACCCTGCTCGTGGCCCCGGTGCGCGTGGAGCCCGCCGCTTCCGGCAAGCTCAGCGTCGTCTGTCTTCGCATGGAGCTCGGAGAGCCCGACGCAGGCGGACGACGGCGCCCCGTGCCGGTGGAGGGGAGCGAGTTCTCCGTCGAGGTGGACACGGTGATCGCCGCGATCGGCCAGAAGGTCTCCGGCCTGGGCATCGAGGACACCGGCCTGGCCCGGACACGCTGGGGGACCCTCGTGGTCAACGAGGTCACGCTGGCCACCTCGGTGCCGGGTGTGTTCGCCGGTGGCGACGTGGTGCTCGGTCCCGACATCGCGGTGCGCGCCGCGGGCATGGGCAAGATGGCCGCCGTCTCGATTCATCAGTATCTGACCGGCCAGGAGGTCAGGGGGTACCGGAAGTTGTTCTCCGTGAACATCGGCACGCTGGGGGACATCCCTGCTGTCCTGTACGAAAAGTACGAGCGTCAGGCCAGGGTTCCCTGGGTGCACGAGAAACCCGAGATCGCGGTGAAGTCCTTCCGTGAGGTGGCCCCGGGCCTGACCCCCGCGGAGGTCCTCTGCGAGAGCTCGCGATGCCTGGAGTGCGGCTGTCGCGGCGCGGATCTGTGCAAACTGCGCGCGGCGGCCGATGTCTACGGGCCCGACAGTCATCATTATTCCCTGGGCGCGGTCCGTGAGCGGTTCACCGATGCCTCCCATCCGGCGCTGCGCTTCGAGTCCGAGAAATGCATCACCTGCGGCAACTGCGTGCGCATCTGCGAGGACGAAAAGAAGTGCTATGCGCTGGCCTTCGAGAACCGTGGCTTCTCCACGGTGGTTCGTCCGCCGCTCCTGAAGAAGCTGGCCCAGACAGCCTGCGACGGCTGTCTCAAGTGCGTCGTGGCCTGTCCCACCGGTGCCCTCACCGCCAGCGACGCGGTCGTGGCGACCGAGATCATCCGCCAACTCCCCTGAGATTGAAGTGACTACGGAAAAGACAGAGCATGAAACAATAACAGGGATGATCTATCTCCAAAAATATAATAGACGTTTCCGTCTTCTCGAACCCCCTCCGTCTTTTCCGTAGTCTCTTCTTGTTTTCGCTCTTCTCAATGAAGGCGTTCGAGGATGGCGACCACGGAGGGGGGGCTGGCGACGGCCAGCGCGCGCAACTTCTCCGACTCGAAGACGGCGATGAGGCTGGTCTCGGCGGCGTGGTATTCGCCTTCGATGGCGATCTCGTGGAGGGCGTCGCGCATGCCGACGAAGGAGTCCACGCCGAAGGAGACCGGTTCCCCCGAGAGCGGTTGCCATTCGACGCGTCCCTTGATGACCAGGAACACGAACTCAGGCACCTCCTCGTTCTCGATCAGCACGCGACCCGGCTCGACGGTGTCGACCGTGTACAGGCAGTCCAGCATGGCGTCACGGACCGTCACATCGAGGAACTGCAGCGTCTCGTGCATGGAGAAGAAGGAGTCCAGTTGATGGATCTCCTTGGCCGTGCGGATGCGGATCTCCAGCTCCGGATAGCGTTCCATGAGCGTGATCAGGTTCTGTCCCTGCCACCGCCAGATGCGCGTGGGTTCCCGGGCCGCGCGAAGGCTGGCGGTCGTGGGGACGGTGCCCGGAGGGTGCAGCACGGCGTTCTCCCCGAGGAACTCCCCGGGAAAGCAGGAGCGCACCGTACGTGGCTGCTCGAAGCCCTCGAGCACGACATCGAGCGTGCCGCTGCGGATGATCAGACAGCGCGTGGCGGGTTCGCCTTCAGAGATGACGACCTCGCCCTTGGCCAGCGAGACGTCTTCGGCTTCGAACTCCATCTCCGTGAGCAGCCCGAAGGGGAGCCCCTTGAAGATCGACACGTCCGAGAGCGCCTTGATCGCGCGCAGTTTTTCCTGCGTTCGGTGGTAGGTGCGCGTCACCTCGTGGGTCTTCATCGCCTCGGCTCCGACGATCTTTGTCAATCGTTCCACCACCCGCTCGATCAATTCGATCTGCGCAAGGTTGGCGTATTCCTTCACGGCGTCCACGAACAGGTTCTCCGCAGCGGACGTGTTCTTCAGGGCGAGCTCCAGCAGGGCCATCTCATGCAGCACCGCGCCGCGGGTGTCGGGGTTGGCCAACAAAAGCGGGTACAGGTTGCGTGCCTCGGCCAGCGCCTCGGCCGTGCCGGTCTGGAGCAGTTGATCCAGACGTTCGCGGGCCTGGTGCGGTGTGAGATCTTCCGAGGTCGTGGCCTCGTCGTCGAAGTCGAGGAAGAAGTCCTCCATCGGTTCGGCGCTCTTCTCCGAGAAGGCATCCCGGATGCACTCGATCACACGATCCCTCCCGAACACTTCGAGCAGCTCGCCGGACATGGACAGTTCCATCAGGCCCACGATGAATCGCTGCCCCGCGACGGTGATGTAGATCTTGGCACCGAGTCTGCGACCCCCGGAGCGACGAAGCACCCCGATCTCGCCGAGCTCCAGGAAGGTCCCGTACAGTTTTTGCAGTTCCTTCTGGAAAAACGGTGCGGCGTCGGAGAATTTCATGGTGCACCTTTTCCGGAATCCCAGGTGAGCCGGGTTCCCACGGCGATGGCGTGCCGATCGGTGAAGC
>PHBF01000065.1 GCA_002841905.1 Deltaproteobacteria bacterium HGW-Deltaproteobacteria-17 | reverse complement strand
TCCGCCTGTTCTCCGCCGGCTACCTGAACGAAACCCTCTTCTCCTCCCTTGGTTCGTCCTGCCTGGGGCTGCGCAACCCCGAGTGCGCCCTGCAATGGACCGATCGACGGCTCGCCGACGATCCCGTCTCCGAGCCGGCCTTCCTGCGCCGGCTGGACGTGCGGGCCGCACTGGGACATGACCCGGTCGAGCTTTTCCGCGAGCTGGCCGCCCACGTCATCCGCTTTCCCCACCACCGGGATGCCCTGCTCCTCTACTGGTCCTCACCATCGTTCCGGCAGACGCCCCTTCCGGACATGAAAACCCTGCTGGATCTGAACTGGGGCCGGGAGGCGCCGGCGGTCTTCCTGCTCAACCGGGAGGAGCATTTTCTCTCGGCCAGCGGTGGCGGCTTTGTCCTCGTCACGCGCTGGGTCCGCCTGAACACGCCGGTGGCCGTGGAGGAGCTCGGCGAGCTGGAGCTCCCCTCCGACGCGCTGGTCCTCGACGTTCGGACCCTCAAGTCCGACGGGACCGTCTATCCGCCCTCCGCGACGCCGCAGAAATCGAGCTTCTCCCTGCGGAACCTCGAGCCCGGCGATATCGTCCTCTTCTCGTACCTCCGCGTGAATCCGCCCATCCCCGGACTCCCGGGACGGTCCTGGGGAACCCGCTTCCAGTTCTCCCACCGGGCCTTCCCCACCGTGCTCGCCGAGTGGGTCCTGCATGCCCCCCGGGACCTGCCGCTGGTGCTGCGCCCCGAGGGCCGCCTGCCCGGGATCCAGCGCTCCGTCGACGCCGACGGCGAACACCTGAAACTGCAGTTGTGGACCGGCGAAAGACAGCCCACCGAGCTGCGCAGCGCCCGCTTCGTGCCGCCGTCGATCCAGGTGCATGCAGGCTTCTCCGAGCCGGACCTGTACGCCCTCTTCGCCGAAGAGTCGCCCTGGCCGGACTGGGACAGCCTGGAGCTCGCCCAGCTGGCCCGCCAACTGTGTCCCCGTCAGGGCGCCACCTGCGTGCAGGACACCGCCCGGTGGGTGTTGCGCCAGATCCGGGACGATCGCCAGCTCACCAGGGCCTCGCACATCCTCCAGCGCAGGGCCGGCTCGCGCCTCCACCTGCTCTTCTCGCTGCTTCGGCACGAGGGCTACCACCCACGCATGCTGCTCGCCCGCTCCTCGCGCACCTCCGACGCCCCGATCGCCTGGCCCGACCCGGCCGATTTCCCGATCTGGCTGCTGGAGGTGCCCGGCTTCGGCTTCATCGACACGCGGTTTTCCCGGTTGCCGCCCGGCCGGATGGTCCCCGCGATCGGCGGATCCGAGGCCGTGGTGCTGTCACCCACCCCCACCACGATCCGGCTGCCCCCGGCCTCCCCCCAGTCGCGCACCCTCATGGCGCGCGCCAGCATCGCCCCGGACCGCAGCGCCCGCTTCGAGATCCGCGAGTTCTCCTCCGGCTTCCATGCCGTCCAGAAGCTCGAGACGTTCGAACGTCTGACGGCCGAGGCCCTGCGTGAGCAGATCCAGGTCGATTCGCTGCAGCGCTATTTCCCCGGATCCCGCCTGCTCTCCCTGGAATGGAAGCGGCCCCCCGCGGATCGCGAGGAGTTGACCGCGACCTACACCTTCTCGGCGCCCTCGGTCTGCGCGCCCGCCGACGGCAGGAACCTGGAGCTGCGCCGCTTTCCGTTTCCCTGGAACCTCCGTCGCCGGTTCGGCGTGTTCCTGCCCCGCACCACGGACTTCCTGCCCAACGCGCTGCCGGACACGCGCCTCGAACTCACGATCGAACCGCCCCCGGGCATGCGGGTGGAGGCCTCGCCGGAACTGAAACTTGAGACCGGGTTCGGACGTCTGCACCGCCGGCTGGTGCCAGGACCCGGCCGGTCGGCGCGCCTGATCCTGGAAAAGTCCATCCGCACCGAGGTGGTGCCGGTCGCCCGATGGAAGGCGTTCTCGGCCTTTGTCCAGCTCCTTGACGAGTATGAGACCCTGCCGGTGGTCCTGGTGCCGGTCCGATGAGGGAGGTTTTTCCGATGCAACCTGTTCGGATGTTCCTGTTGATGCTGGTGCTGTCGGCCGGGTGCCGGCGCTCCGGATCCGTGGAGGATCTGGAACCCTTCGCGCCGGTGCGCCCGGCGGTCACGAACCGCACCCAGAAGACCGCCGATCCCGAGGCCCCCCGTCCCCTGGCCGTCACCGATGAAGGATCCGTCGGCGAGCCCCTGGTCTTCGTCCAGGATCGCGGGGCCTGGATGCTCCTCGACGACCAGGCCCGGCGGCTGTTCAGGGTCTTTGCTCCCGTCCCGGAGGACGACCCGCAACCCGCCCGCGTGGCGGCGGCCTTCTTCGCTTCCCGGCAGCGCACGGTCTATGTGCTCTATCACCAGACCCTGCACGCGATCCCCCTGGCCAGGCCGGCCCTGCGCACCGTCGCCTCGCTGGGCGCCGGGCCCCTGTGCGCGTTCCCTCCCCCCTTCGAGCAGCACGTGCTCCAGGATGACGATCTCGGGGAGGATCCCGACCTGAAGCGCCTCTGCGTGGTGCTGCGTGACGCCCCGGAGCCGGACACCCATCGCGCCTGCTCGATCGCCGTCTCTCCCGAGGATGGCGCCGTGAAGGCGGCCTGCACCCGGGATGACGGAGGTCAGGCGGGCCGCCCGGTGGAGCCCGCCTCCTGCACGATCCAGCCGCCGCTGAGACATCCGCCGGCCGCCTCCGGCTGGACCCCCGACGAAGCGGCCTGTGCGATCCGGCAGGACCGTTCGGGGCGGATCATCCCGCTGCATCCCGACGCCGACGAACCCTCGGAGTGCCAGGTACGGTTCGAGGGGATGTCCGCCGACGGCCGGTTCGCCATCTGGTGCACCTCGGATCCGGAGCCGGAGTACGCCGGACAAAAGTGCCGGATCGTCGATCTGCAGCGCCTTCTGTCCCTGGAGCCCGGCTTCGACCTGCCGCTGGAGGCCCACGTCCGCTGGGACGGCACCGCCCGCGCCGCGCTCGCAGGCGACTTCCTGATCCTGATGCACCGATCCCCGGTGCGGTACGTGGAGCTCAACGCCACCGCCCTCTTCGTCCGCTGATGCCTGTTCACAGGAGGACGGATGCAGACCTGACCAGCGCCGTCAGTCCTCGAAGAGCCGGCGCATCCGGGCGGAGGGTCCGTGGTAGCGTGCCGCGCCGGCGGGCAGCGGCGCCACGCGGATCGCGCCCTCGGGGCAGTGGTTGTAACAGGTGTAGCAGCCGCTGCAGCCCGGTCCGAACACGGGCACGGACGCATCCGCGTCCAGCGAGATCACCTGCTCCGGGCAGAGCCTCACGCAGACGCCGCAGGCGGTGCACCTCTTCGAATCGACAGAGAACTTCGTGAACCGCGCGATCTTCCCGCGGGTCATGGAGAATCCCAGGGCCTTGACGCCGGGCAGGCAGGGATGGAGCTCCTCCCGCGGGGTCCCCCCGTCCCATGGCGAGGCGGCGGTCTCAAGCATGCAGCGGCAGAACGCCTCGAGGTCGTCCCGGTCCGCCGGGGTCGGCTCGAGGGCCGCATGACTGAGCAGGCCCACCAGGGGTCGGACGCGGGGGGACAAGGCCGCGATTCGAAGCGCCACGGGATCCAGGAACCGCGCGCGGTCGGCCAGAAACCGGTGATGGGGATAGTTCGAGGGCGCCAGGTTGTATTTCGCGCCGATCACCCCATAGCCCTTGGCCGCCAGGAGGTCGGCGTAGACATCGAACTGGGCGCCTGGCTCACCCCCACAGGTGGCGTAGAGGAACACCGGATGCAGGGCGCGTCGCGCCGCGGGCAGGTTGATCAGGATCCGGTCCATGGTCAGCGTTCCGCGGAAATACATCGTCGGATTGGCGACGCCGAGCAGGTCGAAGTCGTTGGGGTCGGGACAGTCCCCCCGGGTCACGTCGAACAATCGGGTCTGGTGTCCCTGCCGTTCGATCCATCTGGCGGCGTGCTGCATCATCAGGCGGGTGTTTCCGGTGGTCGAGTGAAGCAGGATCAGGACGCGCATGCCAACCCCTCCCGCCTGCGGGCCGCAGGCGAACGAACTAGAAGATCGTGTCGTTTTCGTTGAACTCCTCGCTGTCGAGATCCCGCTTGCGGCGGAGAAGCTCCTCGTCAGGCGAGGGGACCGATTCCAGGACGGGCAGCTCCGTGGAGCTGTTCCCGGAACCTGCGTCACCGCTGACGACCTTCTCCAGGAACTTCGCGGTGTCCACCACGTGCCTTCGATGGAAGCCGGTGGAGATCATGCGGTGCTCGTCACGGGCGGTCAGGGTGAAGTCGATCCGGCTCTTGTCCACCTTGGCGACCACCAGGTCGATGGTGAAGAACTCACCCACGGGCGTCGGATAGAGGTGCACGAGCTCCACGCGCGATCCGACGGAGGTGGTGCCCTCCTCCAGGTAGGGCAGGATCGAGGAGGCGGCGGTGTTCTCCATGGCCAGCACGAGGGCGGCCGTGGAGAGGACCGGCACATGGCCGCTGCCCATGCGATCGGCGGCCCACTCGGGCCGGACCTTGAAGTTGCGTGAGAACGACATGCCTGGCTGAATCTTCGAGATGGACATCCTTGCCTCCGCTTCGGTCAGAAAAACTGGCGCCGGCCGGCCGATTTGAACAGGCTCTCCACCGGCAGCCAGGAGGGTCCCGCGCCGAGGGGGATCGTGCCGGACCCGGTGAACACGCCCCAGGTGCCGTCCTCCTGACGGGACAGCCTGCCCTCGGTGAAGCCCTTCCTCCGGAACACCCACCGCAGGGGCCGGCGGCTCCCCAGGAACGACATCGCCAGCCCGGTGCTCACGGTGTCGGACCTTCCGGTCCTCACGACGGCCGTGTAGCGTTCAAGCTGGCCGTCGGGCGTCTTCTGGGACCTGATGTTGCCCACGGGGACCACCTGCCCGGCCGGGAACCAGGCCAGCCGGTGGGGCGACGGGGTCACGGCATAGAACCACCGCCGGCACTGCGCCTGCTCGCAGACCTCGGTCTCCCCCTGGATCCAGACCTCGTCCCGGTAGCCAAGCCTCACGATCGCCGAGAGGAACCGGGGGAGCCTGGCCTCGGGGTGGATGAAACCTCCCACCTGCGGGTACAGCGCCACGCCCAGCTGGGGATAGGGGGGCTCCACGCGCGCGAGCCGGAGCTGGCCGCGGGAGGTCCCCGGCACCTGCAGCGACACCGCGACGCCGTCGAAGCGGCGCAGGGAGAAGGCCACCACCGGGGCGACCGGGTCCTCCAGCAGGGCGAGCCCCCGGGAGAACGCCTCCACGCGGCGCGTGAAGGGCCCGAGCCAGACCCGGACGTCCTGCCCCTCGCCCCCCGTCCCGGGATCGACGATCAGCACCTGCTGGGTGCGGTTTCCCAGATGTCTGTCGGGTTGGAAACGGTCGGCGATGGATCTGGCCTGGCGCGGGGTCTGCCGATCGGCGATCTCCAGCCAGATCTGCGGGGACCGGACCGGCGCAGTTGCGGTCGCGCCCAGGATCCACCCGAACCAGAACAGGGCCGGCATGGCGTCGACTACTTGCCCGGCTTCCCGGGCTGTTCGGACTTGCCTTCGTCACCGGGCTTGCCGGCGTCGGTCGCGGCAGGGTTAGAATCCCCCCCGGGGGTTCCCTTGCCGACGGCCTCGTCGGGCATCTCCCCGTCGTCGCCGGAGTTGGGGGTCACCTTCTTGATCTCGGGCTTCTTGTTGGAGGGCATGGCCGGCATCTTCTTGCGGATGTCGTCGATCATCGAGTACAGATCGTCGGACAACTTGTTGTACTTCTTGCTCTCCTCGGGGTTCATGCTCTCGTTGCGGATGTGCAGGGCCTTGTCGTTGCAGAGGCGCGCCAGGAAGCCCATCACGGAGACGACCCTGGAGACGTTCTCGCGATACATCGTGGCCATCGGATACACGTTGAGGATGTCGCCGGCCGTCTTCAGCGCGAGGTTGGCGGACTTCTCGAGCTTGCCCTTCTTGCGCAGGGAGACGATCTCCTTCTGCCGGCTCATGAGCTCCTCGTTCACGTTCTCGAGCGTGTAGCTCTTCTGCTTCTTCGTGCAGGCCGCGCCGAACAGGCCGACGGCCAGGAATGCGAACAACAGGACCGATACTGACTTGCGAACCATGGGAACCTCCATACCTTAGATTTTCCTGATATAAACCTGGACGAACCGGCCGTCCAGATCGAAATCCCTGCATTCCTCGGCGGCCATCCTGCCGGTCGCCTCCCAGGACACCGCCAGCACCTCGCCGGCCACCGTGGCGCCATGGACGGAGAGCGCCGCCTCGAGCTCCGCGTCTTCGGTGTGCCAGCGCACCGCGATGCGGTCCTGCACCTCGAACCCGGAGTCCTTGCGCAGCCGCTGGATGCGGTTGATCATCTCGCGGGCGAGCCCCTCGGCCCGCAGCTCGGGCGTGATCGTCGTGTTCAGCGCCACCGACAGGCCGGTGCCCGCGGTCACCACCTGCCCCGGCAGGGCCGTGCGGTTGATCAGGAAGCAGTCCGCGTCCAGGGTCTCGTCCTCGATCACGAGGGTGCCGCCGGACTGGACGGTGCGGAGCTGGTCCTGGGACAGCGCGCCGATCGCGGCCGCGACGGCCTTCATCTTCTTGCCCAGGCGGGGGCCGAGCACCTTGAGGTTGGGCTTGGCGTCCAGATGGACATAGTCGGCCTCGTTGGTGGCGAAGCGGATCTCCTTGACGTTCAGTTCGTCGCGGATCACGCCCACCAATGGTGAAAAACGTTCACCGAGGGAGGCCTCTGGATGAATGACCGTCATCTCCGGCAGCGGCTGACGCACGCCGATCTTCTGCTCCTCGCGCAGGCTGCGCCCCAGCAGGATCGCCTCCTGCATCAGGAAGAACGTGTTCTCCAGCCCCGGATCCATGCTGCCGGAGCCCTCGGGGAAGTCCTGCAGGTGCACGGAGTCCGCAGCGCCCAGGGAGCCGCCGTCCTCCGCACCCGTGAGGTTGCCCCAGATCTCCTCGGCCAGGAAGGGCGTGAACGGCGCCAGCAGCAGCGAGAAGTTCACCAGCACGTCATAGAGGGTGCCGTAGGCCTTGGCCTTGTCGCCCTCGAGGCCGGGCTTCCAGAAGCGGCGGCGGTTCAGGCGGATGTACCAGTTGGTCAGGTCGTCGATGAAGCGGATCAGTTCGGGCACCACCCGGTACAGGCGGTAGGCGTCCATCTCCTCGCGCACGGTGCGCGTCAGGGTGGACACGCGGGAGCGGATCCACTGATCAAGGATGTCGTCGCTCTCGGCCGGCCGGGGGGCCGCCGGATCGAAGCCGTCGATCAGCGCGTAGGTCACGAAGAAATTGTAGGCGTTCCACAGCGGCAGCAGCGCCAGGCGCACCACGTCCCGCACGCTGCGCTCCGAAAAGCGCAGGTCCTCGGCCCGCACCGCGCCGCTGTTGATCAGGTAGAGCCGCAGGGCGTCGGCGCCGTGGGCGTCCAGGATCACGTCGGGGGGCGGATAGTTCCGCAGCCGCTTGCTCATCTTCTTGCCGTCCTCGGCCAGGATCAGGCCGTTGACGATGACGTTGGAGAAGGCCGGCCGGTCGAACAGCGCCGTGGAGAGCACCATCAGGGTGTAGAACCAGCCGCGGGTCTGGTCCAGGCCCTCGGCGATGAAGTCCGCGGGCAGGCCGTTCTCGACGTGCTCGCGGTTCTCGAACGGATAGTGGTTCTGGGCGTAGGGCATCGCGCCGCTCTCGAACCAGCAGTCGAGCACCTCCGGGATGCGCCTCATGCGGCCGGCGCCGCACTTCGGGCAGGTCCATCCCAGGTGGTCGATCATGTGCATGTGCAGATCCTCGACCTTCTCGCCGGAGAGCTGCTCGAGCTCGGCGATGGAGCCGATGACGTTGAGCTCGCGGCAGGCGTCGCAGCGCCAGATCGGGATCGGCGTGCCCCAGTAGCGGTTGCGGCTGATGTTCCAGTCGCGCGCGCCCTCGAGCCACTTGCCGAAGCGCCCGTCGCGCAGGTTCTCCGGGATCCAGGAGGTCTTCGCGTTGGCGGCGAGCATCCGGTCCCGCAGCTCGGTCACCTTGACGAACCACACCGGCATGGCCTTGTACATCAGAGGGAACCCCGACCGCTCGCAGTACGGGTACGAGTGCACCAGCGTGACGTGCCGGATCAGCCGCTTGAGCCGCTTGAGCTCGGCGATGATCAGGGGGTCGGCGTCCTTGATGTACAGCCCCTTCCACGTCGTGACCGGTTCGGTGAAGCGGCCGTCGAGGTCGATGGGGTCGGCCAGGGTGATGCCCTCCCGCAGGCAGACGCGGAAGTCGTCCTCGCCGTAGGCCGGCGCCAGGTGGACGATGCCGGTCCCGTCCTCGGCCGTGACATATTCGTCGACGAGCACGCGGAAGGCCCCCTCGGCGCGCTTGCCCTCGAAGAAGTCGAACAGCGGCGTGTACGCGATGCCGGCCAGCGCGCGCCCCTTCATCCGCTCGAGGATCGTGTACTCCTCGGGCTTCTTGAAGTACTGCGCGACCAGGCCCTCGGCGAGCACCCAGCGGCGGCCGTCGGCGTGATCCCGGAGCCTGACGTAGTCGATCTCCGGGTGCACCGCCACGGCCAGGTTCGCCGGCAGCGTCCACGGCGTGGTCGTCCACACCAGGAACGCCGTGTCCGGATCGTCGACCCACGGCATGGTCACGGTGATCGCGGGATCCTGCACGTCACGGTAGTCGGCCGAGGCCTCGAAGTTCGACAGCGGCGTGTGACAGCCCGTGGAGTACGGCAGGACGCGGTGCCCCTCGTAGATCAGGCCCTTGTCCCACAACTGCCGGAACACCCACCACACGCTCTCCATGAAGGAGGGCTGCATGGTGAGGTAGCGATCCTCGAAGTCGACCCAGCGGCCGGTCTTCTCGACGGTGCTCTCCCACTCCTTGGCGTACTTGAGCACCGAGGCGCGGCACGCCTCGTTGAACCTGTGGATGCCCACCTCGGCGACGCCCTTGCCGACGATGCCCAGGTCCTTCTCGACCTCCATCTCGACGGGCAGCCCGTGGGTGTCCCAGCCGAAGCGGCGGTGGACACGGAACCCGCGCATGGTCCAGTAGCGCGGCACGATGTCCTTGATGATGCCGGCCAGCAGATGTCCGTAGTGCGGCAGGTTGTTGGCGAACGGGGGTCCGTCGAAGAAGACGTACTCCCTGGCGCCGGCCCGCCGCTCGATGGAACGCCGGAAGGTGTTGTTGGCCTTCCAGCGCTCCAGGATCCGTTTTTCCAGTTGCGGGAACTCGATGTCTTTTTCAATGCTTCTCATGTTCAATCATCCCGGGCGCTGTCGGCTCCGTCGGATCCGGTGCGGCCCTCGGCGGTTGTGACGCCGAAACTTCCCTCGGCGCCGTCTCTCCGGATGGCGCCGTCACTTTTTATAGATCAGGGTGATGGAGAGGCAGTGGTAGTCGTTGTCCGAGCTCTGGTTCAGTTGGGTGTCCAGGATCTCCGGATTCCCGTTCTGGCGAAGCCACAGGGACACGGCCTCGCCGAGCTCCTCCCGCTCCTTGGCCTTGGTGGCCGTAAACACCTTCACTCCTACCGAAGTCGCGAGCATGAAATCACCTGCCTTGACGCGAAAAGACCCTTGTTCGACAAGGGCCATCGACCGGTTTGGCCGAGTGCGGCATTCGTAACACATGACCGGCCAAAGTAAAGGAAAAACCCCGCCACACGGGGATGTAAGCACTCCCGGCGGAAGCCGGGGCCCTGTCGGGATCCGGGGACCGGCACCTGTCAGCACCCCGGGAGCCCGTCGGGTTTGTGGCGCCCGCCCATTGAGCCCTTGTCATTGGTTCGGAAAAGTCGATACTGGGACCCGGTGGACTGACACCCCGCCTGAAAGGATGGTTTCATGAGAATTGCACCCGTTCATGCCCTGTCAATTATTTTTCTTGCGCTCTCCCTGTTGGCCTGCGGTCCCACG
>PHBF01000064.1 GCA_002841905.1 Deltaproteobacteria bacterium HGW-Deltaproteobacteria-17 | reverse complement strand
TGGCCGTGGCCGGGCGCCTCCTGCTGCCACTCGACCTCGCCGCCGGGCAGGAACGACAGCTTCTTCTCGGCGCCGGAGATGGCCACGCAGCGCAGGTAGCGCAGGCTCTCGTGCTGGGGATAGCAGTTCTCGATGCAGATCGCGATGGGTTCGGGCATGGATGTCCTCCTGACCCCCTGAGCAAAGCATTGAAACGCGCGTCGTGCAAGCGGAAATTATCGGCCCATGAAGGGGTATTCGAAGGAGGTCGCGGGGACGAAGGTCTCCTTGATCGTGCGCGGCGAGATCCAGCGCACCAGGTTGAACGGGCCGCCGGCCTTGTCGTTGGTGCCCGAGCCGCGGGCCCCGCCGAAGGGCTGCAGGCCCACCATGGCCCCGGTGGGCTTGTCGTTGAGGTAGAAGTTCCCGGCGGCGTAGCGGAGCACCTGGCAGGCCTTCACGAAGGCGTAGCGGTCGCGGGAGAACACGGCGCCGGTCAGGCCGTACGGGCTCGTGGCATCGCACAGCCGCAGCGTGTCCTCGTAGGCGTCGTCGTCGTAGACGAACACCGACAGCAGCGGGCCGAAGAACTCCTCCTGCATCAAAAACGACCGCGGATCGGCGACCTCGACGACGGTGGGCTCGACGAACCAGCCGACGGAGTCGTCGGATCCCCCGCCGAAGACCACGCGGTTGCCCGGATCGGCCTTGGCCCGGGCGATGGCGCCGGTGAGGTTGGCAAACGAGGCGCGATCGATGACGGCGTTCATGAAGTGCGAGAAGTCGCGCACGTCGCCCAGCGTGACGCGGGCCAGCTGCGCCGTCAGCGCCTCGCGCACGACCGGCCACAGGCTGCGCGGGACGTAGGCGCGGGAGGCGGCCGAGCACTTCTGCCCCTGGTACTCGAAGGCGCCGCGCACCAGGGCGGTGGCGACCTCGACCGGGTCGGCGGAGGCGTGGGCGAACACGAAGTCCTTGCCGCCGGTCTCGCCCACCAGCCGCGGGTAGCTGCGGTAGTGCTCCAGGTGGTTGGCGACGGTCTTCCACAGGTGGTTGAACGTGCCGTTGGAGCCGGTGAAGTGGATCCCGGCCAGATCCGGGCGCGCCAGGGCCACGCGGCCGATGCGCGATCCCGCGCCGGGCACGAAGTTGATCACCCCCGGGGGCATGCCCGCCTCCTGGAGCACGCGCATCAGGTGGTAGTTGCTCAGCACGGCGGTGGTAGCGGGCTTCCACACGACGGTGTTGCCCATCAGCGCCGGCGAGTTCGAGAGGTTGCTCGCGATGGAGGTGAAGTTGAACGGCGAGATCGCCAGCACGAAGCCCTCCAGCGGCCGGTACTCCATGCGGTTGAGCTGGTCCAGCGCCGAGCGGGGCTGCTGGGCGTAGATCTGCGACGCGAACATGGCGTTGTAGCGCAGGAAGTCGATGGTCTCGGCGGCCGCGTCGATCTCGCTCTGGTGGACGTTCTTGCCCTGGCCGAGCATGGTCGCGGCGTTGACGCGGTCGCGGAAGCGGCCGGCCAGCAGCTCGGCGGCCTTGAGCTGGATCGAGGCCCGCTCGATCCACGACAGCGCCGACCACTGGGCCTGGGCCCGCACGGCGGCGTCGCAGGCCGCGGTGATCTGGTCCTCGCCGGCCAGGTGGCAGCGCGCCAGGACGTGGCCGTGGTCGGTGGGCATGACCACGTCGACGGTGTCTCCCGACCAGACGTCCCGGCCGTCGATGATCGCGGGGATCTCGACGACCTCGGCGGCCTGGCGGGCCAGCTCGGACTGGAGCGACAACCGCTCGGGCGAGCCGGGTGCGTAGGTCAGGACCTTCTCGTTGACGGGGATCTGGAAGGAAAAGGCGGCGTTGTTCATGATTCTCTCCCGGGGTGTTCCGGCGCCTGGGCCGTCCCCATGCACAACATACCGCTGGTCTCTCGTGAAATGAAATGATAGTTTTTCATGCGATGGATGAATGGAATTCATCGACGAAGGCGCCCGCCAAGGGGCGCCGGAAAGCAGGCGCCCCATGTTCGCCGATCCCAACCGTCTGAGGGTCTTCACCGAGGTCGCCCGGCTGGGCAGCTTCGGTTCGGCCGCCGCCAGGCTGCACCTGACGCCGTCGGCGGTGAGCCACGCCATCGGCCGCCTCGAGGAGGAGGTGGGCCTCCCGCTGGTCCGTTTCGTCGCCCGCCGGGTCCAGTTGACCGACGCAGGGCAGCGCCTGTTCGAGGTCAGCGACCGCTCGTTTGGCCAGCTCGAGGAGGTCCAGCTCCACCTCGCCTCGGGCGCGGTGGCCGAGCACCTCACCATCGGCTGCACGGTGGAGTTCGGCACGGTCGTGCTCGTGCGCAAGCTCGCGCCCCTGCTGCGTGAGGAGCCCGGCCTGCGCGTGCATTTCCACTTCTCCAACGAGCTGGCCGGCCCGCTGATGGCCGGGGACGTGGACCTGATCGTCGACTGCCGCGTGCACCTGCACCCCCAGCTGGAGACCATCGAACTGTTCCGCGAGAAGTACGTCGTGGTCGCGGCCCCGGCGCTGGTGGAGCGCTTCGCCCTCCGCGCCCCCGAGGACCTGGGCGGGGTGCCCGTGCTGTCGATGGACCTGCGCTGCGCCTGGTGGGAGCGGTTGTTGCGGGCGCTGCCGGGCCCCCGGCGGCCGACCTTCTCCCATGTGCTGGAGCTCAACCACCTGAGGGGCATGATCGGCGCCGCCTGCGAAGGGCTCGGCGTGGCGCTGGTGCCGCGCTACAGCGTCGCCCGGGAGCTGGCCACGGGCTGCCTGGCGGAGGTGTTCGCCCTCGACCTCGAGGAGGATCGGTTCTGCATCTACCAGAAGACGGCCTGGTCCGACCGCGGAAAGAACCGCAGGATGGTGGAGTTCCTGAAAAGGTTGTCGATGGAGGAGTTCGCCGACGCGATCACGCCGGTGCGGGGCACGCCGGGACGTGGACACGCTCCTAAAGGATTGAAGCGATCGAAGTGAAGAATTTGGTGATAGCCCACACTTCACGGGCCTTGAGGCCGAGGAACTGCACGCCCACGCCGGTGACGCCCACGGCGATCTTTTCGGTCCAGCGCACCACGACCTCGACGCGGATGGGGACGTCCAGGGTGGGGATCGAGAAGACCAGGGCGAACAACTCCTGTCGCTCGACGGGAAAATCACAGTGAAAATACAGCCCGCCGACGGACATGTTCTGAATCACGGCGGGGCGGCTGACGTCGCCGGACACCACCTCCACGGGCAGTTGGACGTCGTGACGTTGGTTCACGCGGCGTGTCGAGGGATTCATGGTCATGGTTCACCTTCAGGGTTTTTCACCCTGCTGCGCATCAAGGGCGTCGGTTTCGGGTCCGTCCAGGGCGGGGATGTCCTCGAGCAGGCGGACGGCCAGCTCGCCGCCGGCGACGACCAGCTCGGCCCGGGCGAGGAGCCGGTTGTCGTAGATCAACTGGACCTGGCTGCCGACCGGGCCACCCAGGGGAAGCACGGCTCCCCGGGTCAGGGCGGCGAGCTCACTTCCCCGAAGGCGGATTCTTCCGACTTCCACCGAAATTTCAAGCGGAAAATGATCAATCGGTGAAGGTTTCATGAACCAGCCTCCGCAGGACGCCCATCGGCCACGCTCGCAGCGGACGGCAATCCACGTATCATGTCGGCCAAGAAAGCCCGAATCTTTAGCCGGCCAGCCAGGAAATATCATTTCATTGCGTCGGGCGCCGGCCACGTCCCGGACCGGCAGGAAGCCCGACACGAGGGAGCACTGAAAAGAAAAATCCAGCGCCGGACTCCGGACCGGGTACGCCGGTGGCTCGGGGCCGTCGGCGGGCTGGTAGACCCATTGAAGGTGCGCGCCGGGGAGCAGGAGCCAGCCCGAGAGGGTGACCGGGTGCACCTGCGTCGGCGGCGGCGCCGGTCGCGCCCGGGAGAACGCCATGGGACGGTCCACGGCCAGACGCGCGAACAGGTCGTCGGGCCCCGAAGGCAGCCCGGGCCGGTCCGCAAAGAGAAAAAGGGCGTCCAGCGAGGCCGCGGTGAGGCCGATCCGGGCGCCGGACTCCGTGGACCACCAGGCGGCCACCGCGGGCAGCCGCCCGGGCGGATCGACGGTCATCTCACAGGGACCGTCCTGCTCCTGCAGCGCGGGCAGGGGACCGGCCAGGTACCGGGTGAGCAGCGCCCGGTGAAGTTGGGCGCGCGGGTCCACCGGGGGGACGCGCGGCAGCAGGGGGAGGAGGACCGACGGCAGCATGGGTCGTCACTTCGCGGGATCGACGGGGGACGGCAGGGCGGACGACACCGCGTCGAACAGGGCGAGGTTGGCGGCGGCGGCCTTGGGCGGCACCAGGTCGGTCAGGGCCCGTCGGAAATGGTCGACGCCGACGCCCGGGATCCAGCCCAGGCCGGCGATCGTCGCGAGCACGGCCACGTTCTGCATGCGCGGGTCGGGCAGCCCGTCGACATGGACCGGGTACGCGGTCACGTCCAGGGCGCGGGCGCGCTCGAGGATCTGCGCGGTCTCCACCAGGGGTTCGCGACCGAGCCGGACGGCCAGGGGCTGCCAGGTGGTCTCGTACCAGACGAGGCGGCCGCCGCGGCGCGCATAATGGACCAGGCCCCGGAGGGCCTCGGTGCGCTCCAGGGCGATCACGAGGTCCGCGTCGTGGGGCGCGACCAGCGGGGAGAACACGCGGGTCCCCACGCGCAGGAAGCTCTCCACGGAGCCGCCGCGCTGGGCCAGCCCGTGGGTGTCCACGGCCCGGATCTCCAGGCCCGCGAGGTCGCCGGCGTGGGCCAGCACCTCGGAGAGCAGGCCGATGCCCTGTCCGCCGACCCCGATCATGTAAATCTGCGTGGTGTGGGTCATGAGTCCTCCCGTGCCGCCGGCGGCGCGATGGCCTTGCTGGGACAGGTCTGCAGGCACGAACCGTCCCCGATGCACAGGTCCTCGTTGACGTGGACGCCTCCGTCGGGCTCCAGGAAAAAGGAGGGGCACCCGAAGCGCATCACGCAGACGTGCTGCTGATCGCAACGGTCCTTCAGGATGCGGACCTGGCGCCGGACGTGGCCGGGCTTGCGCGACTCGCGGCGCATGTGGGCCAGCATGCACGGGTGGCGCGCGATGACCACCTGGAACCCGCCGGCCTCGTTGGCCTCGCGCACCAGCTGGGTCAGCCTCCCCTGGGCGTAGGTGTCCACCTCGCGCACGGTGGCGCCCATGGACACGAGCAGGTCCCGGATCGACATCGACTGCACGGGACCGTTGAAGTTGGCGCCCGAGCCGGCGTGATCCTGGTGGCCGGTCATGGCGGTCGTGCCGTTCTCCATGACGATGAGGGTGAAGTCGTGCCGGTTGAACAGCGCGTTGATCACCCCCGGGACGCCCGCGTGGAAGAACGTGGAGTCACCGATGAAGGCGACCACGCGGCGGGACTTCTGGAACAGGGAGAGCCCGGCCGAGATCCCCGGCGAGGCGCCCATGCACAGCAGCACCTGTCCCATGTTGTAGGGGGGCATGAAGCCCAGCGTGTGGCAGCCGATGTCGGCCACCGTGATGTCGTCGTCGGCCAGGGCCTGCGCGACCGCGTGGAAGGCGCTGCGATGACCGCAGCCCGGGCACATCTGGGGCGCGCGGGGCGTGGGTCCGTCGTCGCCGGCGGCGGGCGTGGCCGGCCCTCCCGGCGGTGTGGCCGACACCAGGCCGGGCCAGGTCGCGTGGAGGATCGCGCGGACCTTGGGCGGCGTGTACTCGCCGATCCACGCCTCGAGGTCCTCCTTGCCACGGATGCGGCAGGAGATCCCCTCTCGGTAGGCGATCTGGACGATCCCCTGCTCGAGGAAGTCGTCGAGCTCCTCCAGGATCTTCACCTCGCCGTGGGTGCGCAGGAAGTCCGCGATGGCGCGCGCGGGCAGCGGGTGCACCAGGCCCAGGCGCAGGACGTCGGGCGGCGCCTCCACCGTGGAGAGCACCTCCAGCACGGAGGCGGTGGGCAGCCCGGCGGTGATCAGGCCCAGCCCGGTGCCCGGGGCGCCCGGGATCACGCGGGTGAAGGGCGTCGCCTCGGCCTGCTCGCGGGTCTTCTCGAGCTTCTCCAGCGCCCGGCGCTTGAGCGGCGCCACCAGTTTGGTGATGGGCAGGTACGGACCGGCCGCCGCGTCGAAGCGGGGCGTCGGATCCAGCGGCTGCGGCGTGTACGCGTCCGAGCGCACGCGCATCTTGGCATGGCAGACGTGCGTCGAGAGCCGCAGGATCACGGGCATGCGCATCTTCTGCGACCAGGCCGCCGCCTCGAGGTACATGTCGTGCACCTCCTGCGGATCCATGGGCTCCCAGATGGGCGTGTAGGCGAGCCGCGCGATGTGCCGGTTGTCCTGCTCGTTCTGGCTGGAGTTGCACCCGGGGTCGTCCCCCATGACGATGACCATGCCGCCGGCCAGCTCCATCATCGAGAGTTGCACGAACGTGTCGGCGGCGACGTTGAGCCCGACGCTCTTGAAGAACACGCAGGACAGGTGCCCGTTGATCGACGCGCCGAAGGCCACCTCGGTGGCGACCTTCTCGTTGGTGGAGAACTCGAAGTGGAACGGGCGCTCCGGTGCGGGGATCCGCGAGATGGCTTCGGCGATCTCGGGGGTGGGGGAGCCGGGATAGGCCGTGACCACGCGGGTGCCGGTCACGGCCATGGCCCGGACGATCGCGGTGTTGCCCATCGCGATCTCCGAGTAGGGTCCCGGATGAATCAGAGGATGACGTTCGTCCATGCGGTCACATCCATGAAGAGAGGATTTTCAGGAAAGGGCTTGGCCGGTTTTTCCGGCTTGGCTCGGACCGTACCGGACGGACCGGCTAGACCGGATTGCGGACGATCAGCAGCGACATGCGCGTGATGAACTCCATCAGTTCCGGGTCGGTCATGGTCTTGGCCACCAGCACGTACTTCTGGGTCAGGCTCTCGACCTGGATCATGCGGGTGTGGAAGCAGCACCAGGTGGTCTCGCGGGTCGTGCCGGCTTCGACGATGGACTTCGTGGCGATGGTGTGAACCACACGGGAGGCGGAGAAGCCGCAGCACTTGGCCGTGGATTCGATCAGCAGCACGCGCTGGTTGGTGAGCACCAGGAACATGCGGATGTGGCCGCCGGTGATCTTCGTGAAGAACGCCTGGATCTTGGCCATCATCTTCTCGAGGGGGCTGGTGCCGACGAAGAAGCCGTCGGCCTGGATCGCATACTGGATCTCTTCGCCCTGCAGCAGCTGGACATTGTTGAGGGCTTCCTGGGTCTTGGGGGTCATGTTAACCATTCGTCATCTCCTGTGGGGTAAGGGTTTGTTCGGTCTTCACACCGTTGATGATGGTCACGACACGGCCCTTTTCGCGGTCGACGAAGACCAGGGCGTGCGCAAGGTCGTGCGCTTGATCGACGTATTCCGAAACCAGGCGCCGGCGCTCGGGGGCGGGAACGCCCGTCCGGGCCAGGACCTGGTGGGCCACGACGCGGTAGCAGGGGTCGCCGCAGTACTTCACGATGTCCTCGTTCCGGAACGTGCGGTTCTGCTGGGCCCACAGCATCTTTTTGGTGATGTGCAGCTTCTTCGGATACTGGCGGGCGATGTGCCAGGCCCAGTACAGGGCCCGGAGCGCGACCAGGGTCGCCGGCACCCAGAAGTACCACCGCAGGAACACGAACAGCACCGCGGGGATGGCCAGGCTCAGCACCAGGATCAGCAGGGCATACCGGTTGTACGACAGGAAGTAGCCCAGCCGCTGGAGACGCGTGAAGGTGATCGCCCGCTCGACCTCGAAGAAGGCCTCGTCCCGGGTCACGCAGGACCCTGGTTGGGAACAACTTTCTGGACGATCATTCATCATTTTTGAATCCAACATCCCTTCGCGTGGCGACCGGGCCGTATCCTGACAAAATCCGCCCGTCTTGGCAAGCTGTTCTTTTGGCGGGGGAGGGACCGTTATTTTTCAAAACGGGGGACCGGGAAGTGACAGGCCGGCGCCTTCCCGTGGCGATCGTAATACAATTGATGTTCGTCCCCGGCCGGCCAGAACGTGGAGGCGGGCTCGAGCTCCGTGGCGACGTCGTAGCCGTTGCGCGTCAGTTCGGCGATCAGGGCCTCGGCGGTCCGGCGCTGGTCGTCGTCGGCCCAGAACACGACGCTGCGGTACTGGACGCCGATGTCGGGTCCCTGCCGGTCCCGCTGGGTGGGATCGTGGATCTCGAAGAAGCGGCGGGCGATGGTCTCAAAGTCGATGGACTCCGGGTCGAACGTCACCTCGACGGTCTCGATGTGTCCGGTGTTCCGGGTGCACACCTGGCGGTAGGTCGGGTGCTCCAGGGTGCCCCCCATGAAGCCGGAGACGACGTCGAGCACGCCCGGGAGGCGACGGAGGTGGTATTCGACGCCCCAGAAGCAGCCGCCGGCGAGCCAGGCCTTGCGTGTGTCGGAGTTGGTGTTCATGGTCCTCCTTCGGGACGGGATGGGTCCAGGTCCGGTTCAGGTTCCCCGGTTGACAAAAATTGTCAAGGCGGTTATGAGAATGGGCATGAAAAAGCCCCAGCTCCAGTCCCTGAACTGTCCCGCCTGTGGTGCTTCGATCTCCAATGATCCCGGCGCCAGCTCCGTGAAGTGCCAGTATTGCGGCAACCTGCTGGTCTTCGATGACGACGACGACGTCGTCGACGTGGAGGGCGCCTCCCCGGACGCGTCGGAGGATTTCTTCGCGCCGTCGACGACCGGTCCGCGGGCGCCGTCCCCGCCGCGGGCCCCGGCGCCGCCCCAGGTCATCATGGTGCCCAACGCCCTGGACCCGAAGACCCGGAAGCAGGTGCAGCAGGCCGTGAGCCGGGCGACGCAGGTCTCCAAGCTCGCCGCGGTGCTGCCGGCGATCTTCATCTTCGCGACGCTTCTGATCGGCGGCACGATCGCCTTCTTCACCACCCGCGGCGCCCAGGAGCACCAGAAGCGCGTGCAGGAGCAGGTGCAGAAGGCCCAGGACGAGGCCGAGCAGAAGCGCAAGACCGCCGAGAAGGAGCGGCTCGAGGCCCAGGCCAAGCGCGAGCGGGACCAGTGGACCAACCTCATCGAGGAGAACCGCACCTCCCTGCCCGTCGGGCTCGACGCCCTCCTCGCCGAGAGCCTGCCCCAGGGCTGGCCCACGCTCACCAAGGGCGCCTCGTCGGCGCCGATCACCATCACCTGGTATGCCGCCTACGTCAGCAACTTCGAGCAGCGGGCCTTCGCCGCGTTCAAGGGGGTGCTGCGCAAGTTCGACAAGCAGGTGAAGGTCAACGTGATCCCGCTGCCGGCCCAGCGCGGGAAGAACACCCAGATGATGGAGGCCATGCTGGAGATCCTGGAGCAGAAGGGCGAGGGCGCCTTCGAGGAGCTCCACGAGCGCCTGGCCCAGGAGGGCCGCAACCTCTACATGCGGGAGAACTACTCCCAGTTGTGCGAGATCATGGACTGCGACCTCAAGAAGTTCCAGAAGGCCATGAAGTCCCGCACCCACGCCTCGAAGGCCGCGGCCCTGGCAGCCGTGTCCAAGAAATTGAACCTGGACCGCCAGCTGGTCTTCCGCATCCAGGACTCCCTCTTTTATGATCAAATGACCATCATCTCCCGGATCGACGACGTCCTCGAGGGCTTCGTGAAATATCCGGAGGCCCGGTAGATCATGTCCGACTCCCGCAACCTCCCGTCCTCGACCCTCTTCTGGCAGCGGCTCGTCAGCCGGACCGTCCTGGGGCTCTTCGGGCTTCTCCTCATGTGGATCGTCGTCTCCGTGACGGTGGGTGTCTTCGGCTGACCGCACTTTTTTGCGCTTCCCGAACAAGTTGGGTAGATTTCCATCCATAACGATGGCCGGCCGCGTCCCGTGAGGGGGTGGACCGGCCGCGACAGGGTGTCTCTCATGAAAACATCGCTTCCCCTTTCCCTGCGTTGGATCACGGTCCTGCTCCTGCTGCCCCTGGCATGCGGTGGCAAGGAGAAGTCGCCGCCGGCCGCGACGGCCCCCTCCGGCGCCGTGAACGCGGCCCCGGTCCAGGAGGCGCCCCCGCCGGCGCCGACGACGCTGCCGGTGC
>PHBF01000063.1 GCA_002841905.1 Deltaproteobacteria bacterium HGW-Deltaproteobacteria-17 | reverse complement strand
GCCGGCCAGCGCGGCGGCCCAGGCCACCGCGATGGGCTCGGTGCAGCCCAGGGCCGGAAAGACCTCATGCTTGAGCACATCCTTGAGAATGTTCATCCTGCTCCTCCCGGTCGGCGGACCCAAGAGTCCGGTCCGTGTCCCCGGTGACCCGACGTGGGTGTCCCCGAGACCGGGCCCAGACAAGCACGACGACGGTGCGCGCGCAAGCCCCTGCTTGTTGAATTCAGTGGATGTACTGGAATTTATTGAGGAATATTAGCGGCAGACGCCATAGACGTCGGAGCCCAGGGTCATCGACTGGTTGCAGTTGAGGTTGGTGTCGGTGCAGTCGACGCTCCCGTCGAGCATGCACAGTTCACGGCAGATGCGGTTGTTCTGCTGTCCCGTGCAGGTGGCGCCCGGCACGCAGTCGGTGCCGATGGTGCACTGGGAGCCGATGGGCACGGTGCCGGCCGTGACGCAGTAGCCCTCGGGGTTCTGGGCGTCGATGTAGCAGGCCTCGGGGTCGACGCAGACGGTCTGGGTGATCGGATCGCAGACCATGGTGATGTTGCAGGCGGGATCCAGCGCACAGTCGGCGTCGTTGCAGTCGATGTCGCCGTCGCCGTCGTCATCCTGGCGGTTGTCACAGATCTCGACCATGCCGCAGATCGGATTCATGAAGCAGTCGGCGTCGTCGCAGTCGACGTCGCCGTCGCCGTCGTTGTCGATGGTGTCGTCGCAGATCTCCATCATCATCGGGCAGTCCGGAGACTCGATGCAGTCGAGGTCGTCGCAGTCGACGTCGCCGTCGTCGTCGTTGTCGATCAAGTCGTCGCAGATCTCCTGCGTGCCGGAGCAGGCCGGAAAATCCACGCAGTCGGGGTCGTCACAGTCGCTGACGCCGTCACCGTCGTTGTCGAAGGTGTCGTCGCAGATCTCGTCGGTGAGGTTGCAGAACTGGTGGTTCAGACAGTCCTGGTCGTCGCAGTCGACGAAGGAGTCGCCGTCGTCGTCGGTCCCGTTGTCGCAGATCTCGTCGTTGCTGTTGTTGCCCGAGGAGTTGTCGTCACAGGCGGTGGTGAGGAAGAGGGCGAAAAGAAGGATAGTCAGACTCGAAAGAATTTTCATGGAAACCTCCATGGGTCGGCACCCGCCGCACCCGAAATAGTGATCCGCAGCACTTTACTCCCACTTTTCACATTATGCAAACCGGCATGTTCGATTGGCAGACATCAGGATTCATCCCCGGCACCCTGGGAATTTTGATTCCAACTGCAAATCCGGGTAGATTTCGCCCATGAACACACCCACAGAGAAAACCATCACCGTATTGATCGCCGGCGGCGGCACCGGCGGACACCTGTTCCCGGGTCTGGCGCTGGCCGAGGCGTTCCAGGAGATCGGCGCCGAGATCCACTTCGCCGGGTCCTCCCATGGCATCGAGGTGCGTGCCGTGCCCCGGGCGGGGCATCCGCTGCACCTGATCCCGGTGCGCGGGATCAAGGGGCGCGGGGTCCTGCGCAAGCTCCTGGGGTTGTTCATGCTGCCCGCGGCGTTCATCTCGTCGTGGCGGCTGCTGCGCCGCGTGCGGCCTCGTCTGGTCGTGGGGGTGGGGGGCTACGCCTCCGGGCCGGTGGTGTGGACGGCGTCCCTGCTGGGCTACCGCACCGCCATCCTCGAGCAGAACACGGTGCCCGGACTCACCAACCGGAAGCTCGGCCGCCGCGTCCGTCGCGTGTACATCACCTTCCCGGAGTCGGCGAGGTACTTTCCGGAGAAGAGCGTCCGCAACCTGGGCAATCCGGTGCGGCGCGCGATCGTGGAGAGCCTGTCCGGGGGTGCCAGCACCCAGGGCAACGGCCCGCTGCGCATCTTTGTTTTTGGTGGGAGCCAAGGGGCGCGGGCGATCAACGAACTTTTCATGCAGAGCGCACGCCGGCTGGCCGCCAAAGGCGTGATCCTCCGCCACCAGACCGGCGCCGCCGACCGGGAGCGCGTGGAGGCCGCCTATCGTGAGGCCGGGGTCGAGGCCCGGGTGGACGATTTCATCCATGACATGGCGGGCGCCTACGCCGAGGCCGACGTCGTGGTGTGCCGCGCGGGGGCCACGACCTGCTCGGAGCTGGCCATCGCGGGCCGGCCGGCGATCTTCATCCCCTATCCCCATGCGACCGACAACCACCAGGAGCACAACGCCCGCTCGCTGGTGCAGACCGGCGCCGCCATCCTGCTGCTCGAGGCCGACGCGTCACCTGACACCCTGCTGGCCCACCTGGACTCCCTGTCCCGGGATCGGCTCGTGGCCATGAATGCCGCCATGATAGCCGCCGCCCGCCCCCGCGCCGCCGCCGAGATCCGCGATGATCTGCTGGCCCTGTAGTTTTCCCGGTGGACCCCGCACAACATCGGATCGCTTTCCTGCAGAACGTCCATTCTGGCGTCCACAGGCCTTTCGCCGGAAGCTGACATTCTTGTCATGCCGGAGCACGTCGGTTTGCAGCGAAACGACGGACCCTGACATTTTTGACATACCTCACACTTGAGAAAATGCCGATTTTCCTTATAGAACAAGGATTTGACAAATATTAAAAATAAAAGACCGGCCTCGGACGGCCCAACCCTGAAAAAAAGAGGAAAAAAAAGATGACAGGAAAAAAAGGGATGCTAGGCTAAGGATTAGGAAGGAATGGCTAAGCTAAGTTAAGATCCAAGCCTGGCAGCTTCTTCTTGACGCAAGTTCGGTGCCATCCTTCCTTCTTTCTAGAATTCCATTGTCATTGCTGGAAAAATCGGGGTCAAGGGACCCCTGCGTCCTCGCTCGGGGCCGGTCCGGGAGGACCGTCTCCGACATTTTTGTCATAGTTGCGGAAAATATTGACCCAAAGCCTGCCGTTGGGCCTCGAAGCTGACCTCGGCGCCCTTCCGGGCGAGGTCGAGCAGCGTGGAGAGCTGGGCGGCGCCTTTCGGGGTCAGGATCTTGTAGAGCTTCTTCTCCACAACCGTGGATGCGCCGGTGGCCGCGACCGTCGTGTGCACCTCATGATGGGCGATCACCACGTCCGCGCCGGGGACGTCGGCCGCCGCGAGCCGGGACGGGATCGACGGGGCACTCAGCATGGATATCAGGAACAGCATGGATTGAAGCGTCATGGGGCCTCCCGGAATGCACCGCACCGTAGCCCGAACCCCCCTCCGGATGCAACGGATAATCGCGCCTGCCTTCGTACAGGAAGGCCACCGGCGACCAAGGCGCGGGCCAACAGCGTTGTTTATTTATTCCCGGAAGGAGTCAGGGTCAACTGATTGCGCGTTCGTTCACGCAAGGTCAACTGCACGCGTCCGTCCGTCCAGAGGACCAGCAGTGGCCCGGCGGGGAGCAGCTGCCGCATGGCCGCCGCGGGCGGCACCACGAACTGACGCAGCATGCCGGGACGACGCAGGAGCACCTCGACGGGCCTGGGCGAAGGATTCTCCAGGATCAGCACCGCATGGGTCAGCGTGGCATCCACCTCGACGGCGCCGAGCCTTGGATCAGCCGCCTGAGAGGTGGCGCACCCTCCCCCTCCGAAGAGCAGGGCGACCAGTAAAATTTGAAACACGAGGAAAACGAAGGCTGCACGCACGCCGCCATCCAAGTCCGAACCCCTCCACTTGTCAACAATTATCTGATCTGTCGTGCTCTGCGCGGACCTCACCATAATAATGCCGATTTCCGTTGATTCTCCTTTGGCACTCCCTTATATTTGGCCCCCGTGATGCGACCGGTGATTCGCTGCGGCGGTGGCCCCTGCCCGCCGATCGTCCCGCGAAACCGGTGAAGAAGGAGTCAACGTCATGCTCGAATTCATGCGAACCAAAAGCCGTTCCCTGCTCGTCTACGCGGTGCTGGGCGTCATCATTCTCACGTTTGTCATCAGTTTCGGCCCGGCCGCCAACAAGATGTCCTGCGGCGGCGAGAACATCATCGCGACCGTGGACGGCCGCGACGTCAGCCTGACCGAGTGGCAGTACTCCCGCGCTTTGGCCGGCTCCCTGATCCGGGACCGTGACGGCATCATGCTCGTCCGGTTCGCCATGGACAAGATCATCGAGCGCAAGCTGCTGTCCAACCTGGCGCGCGCCAACGGCATCCGCTTCACGGTCAAGGACGCCGAGGACATGATCCTCCACAACCGCGTCATCGTCTTCGGGCAGGAGGTCCCGCTGACCGTGTTCGGCGCGTGGCCCGTCGATCCCAAGACCCAGAAACCCGGCGACTTCAACTACACCCGCTTCCGCAACTGGGTCCGCCATTTCCTGGGCATCCCCGATGAGAAGCGCTTCCTGGCCCTGCAGGTCGAGGAGATGGAAGCCAAGGCCTACAAGGACGCGTTCCTGTTCGGCCTGGCGGGCTCCTCGCGCTCCCGCTGGATGAACTACCAGAACGAATACCTCGAGATCACCTTCAAGGCCGCCCGCTTCGCCGCCGAGGCCTTCCTCGACGCCTCCTCCGTAACCGCCGAGGAGATCAACTCCTTCCTGGCCACCGAGGATGGCAAGAAGGCCGCCGAGGCAGCCTACGCCGCCGACGAGAAGAAGTACGCCGAGACCCCGAAGAAGCGTCACATGTTCAAGACCGCGATTCCCGTCGACGCCGCCCTGCTGGCCGAGATCCGCAAGCAGGAAAAGCTGGACTTCGAGAGCCTGAAGGCCGCGCTGCCCATGCAGGTGGCCGCCCTCAACGGCCTGGCGCGCAACATCGAGAACGCCAAGGCGCTCGTGAAGGCCGACGCCCCCCTCCCCGAGACCTTCGTCTCCCTGGGTCACCTCGGCATGACCGCGGAGCCCGAGACGCTGGACGCCACCATGATGGCCACCCTGTGGAGCGAGCCCTTGATGACCGTGCAGGGTCCCCTCTTCACCGACGAGGGCGCGGTCCTGTATCTGGCGCAGAGCGAGAGCGGCGGCAAACTGACCAAGGAAGAAGGCCTCCGCATGGCCGCCCGTGACCTCCTGGCCGGCAAGAAGGCCCAGGACGCCGCCCAGGCCGCCGCAGAGAAGGCGCTCGCCGCGCTGGTGGCCGGCAAGACCCCCGATCAGGTCCCCGGCATGCCTGAGATGCTCACCGAAGGTCCGGTCAATCCGCTCAAGGGTCAGCCCAACCTGATCACCCGTGAGCTGGCCACCGAACTGTGGAAGCTCGAGACCCCGGGCAAGGTGCTTCCCCGCGTCATCGTCGAGGACGTGATGGGCCGCAAGGTCTTCAAGATCATGTTCCTGGAGAACCGCAAGCTGCCCTCCCGTGAAGACTTCGACGCCCAGGAGGCCGCCGACGCCGTGAGCACGCTCTCCCCGAGGGCCGCCTACGCCCTGGATCTCACGCTGAAGGATCAGTGCGTGAAGCTGGTCAAGTCCGGCAAGGTCCAGTTGAGCGCCCAACTGCAGCAGGCGCTCACCTTCAAGCGCCCTGCCGACACCAAGCTGGAGCAGGCCAAGGACATGCCGGCCGAGGACTATGCGCCCTGCCAGTACGTCGGCTCGGGCATGAACCAGTAGCCTGCCTTCGTTCCGCCTCCCCCCGTCTTCGTTTTTTTCTTCCCTTCGCTTTCCGTTTCACGCAACAATCCGTCCGGATGAAGGTGAACCCCATGAGACGCTTCCTGCCCTTGTTCCTGATGCTCACGCTCTGCTCCTGCTCCGGAAAACCGCCGAAGAACGAGAGCTCCGAACGTCCCAACGATCTGCCGCCGCCGCCGATGCTCGTCGCCCCGACGGACATGACGCCCCCGGCACCACCCCCCGCAGGTGAAACCGTGAAGCCCAAGCCCAAATCCGATGTGCTTCAACTCGAGGAGGTCCGGACCGCGATCGGGCGTTTCCATCCGGTGAAGCTGCCCTATCCACAGGAGGAACTGACCGAGGAGATGCTGCCGGTGATCGCCAAGCTCATCGAGGCCGCCCGCGTCATGGACGAGATCTTCCTGCTGCAGGTCTCCCCGGAGAACCCGGCGCGGCTCACCGAGCTGCGCGCGGCCGTGGAGAAGGATCCGAGCCAGAGGCCTCTGCTGGACTATTTCACGATGATGTACGGCCCATGGGATCGTCTCGACCACAACAAGCCGTTCTGGGGAACCGCCAAGAAACCCGCGGGCGCCGGCTTCTACGACGCCGGAATCACCAGGCAGGCGTTCGAGACCCACCTGAGCACGCTCGAGGCCGCCCTGGCCGTCGAGAAGGACCGCCTCCGGCAGAACACGCTCCGCAGCGAGCTGGAGGGGCTGAAGTCCCTGTTCACGGTCGTGGATCGCAAGGACGGCGCGTTCGTCTTCACCCCCTATCATGAAAAATACAAGGAACCGCTGGCCCGCGCCGTCGCGGCCATGGAGGAGGCCGCCAGACTGACCACGGAGCCGACCCTGCGACGCTACCTCACCCTCCGCGCGAAGGCGTTGCAGGATGATCAATATCAGGAGAGCGACTTCGCCTGGCTGGACCTCAAGGGCCCCATCGAATTCCTCATCGGCCCCTACGAGGTGTACGAGGATGGCCTGATGGGCTACCGGGCGGCCTATGAGGCCTTCGTGAACCTGATCGATCGCGATTACTCCGCCAGGCTCGCCGAGATCAGGTCCTACCGGCGGGACCTTGACGAGGCCCTGCCCTATGACGCCAAGTACCGCTCCTCCCGCGGCAGGGATCTCCCCATCGTCGTGGTGAACCAGCTCTTCACCGCCGGCGACACCCGGGCCGGCGTGCAGACCATGGCGTTCAACCTGCCCAACGACGAAGAGGTGCGCCGGAAGAAGGGCTTCAAGCTGGTGCTCTTCAGGAACATCGCCCAGGCCAAGTTCGAGGCCGTGCTCATGCCGATCGCCAGGATGGTCATCAACCCCGCCCAGCTCGAGCACGTCACCTTCGACGCGTTCTTCACCCATACCCTGTACCACGAGATCACCCATGGCCTGGGCCCCGCCTTCCTGAAGGTCGATCGCAAGGAGGTGGAGGTGCGGACGCAGTTGAAGGAGTATTATGCCGCCAACGAGGAGGCCAAGGCCGACCTCGGCGGGCTCGTGGGGCTCGAAGCGATGGTCAACGTGAAGAAGAAGGTCCCGGAGGCCGCGTTGAAGGCCGCGTATGTGACGTTCGTGGCCTCGATCTTCCGGAGCATCCGCTTCGGTGCCGGTGAGGCCCACGGGAAGGCGAACCTGATGGCGTTCAACTACCTCGTGGAGCAGAAGGCCGTCGTCGTGGATCCGGCCACCCTCACGGTCACGGTGGCGTTGGACCGGATGCCCCAGGCGTGTCGCGACTTCGTCGCCGAGATCCTGAAGATCCAGGTCGCCGGGGATCCGGAGGCGGCCGCCGCCTTCGAGAAGAAGTACGCCGAGCTCCCGCAGGCCGTGAAGAAGATCACGGCCAGGCTCGACAGTGTCCCCGTCGACATCGCCACCACCTACCCCGTCCTCGAGAGGCTGAAGTAGCCGCCATGCCCGGTCTGCGCCGACTCGATCAGGTCCTGGTGGCCCGCGGGCTCGTGGAGAGCCGTGCGCGGGCCCAGCTCCTCATCGCCGAGGGCAAGGTGGAGGTCGGTGGCATCGTCGTCACCAAGGCCGCCTCGATGGTGGGCGAAGGCACCTCCGTGGCGATCGCTCAGGCGGACTCACCGTTCGTCTCCCGCGGCGGGATCAAGCTCGAGCATGCCCTGGCCACGTTCGAAATCGACGTCACCGGGCTCGTATGTCTCGACGTGGGTGCCTCCACCGGTGGTTTCACCCATTGCCTGCTCCTGCGCGGCGCCCGCTTCGTGCATGCCGTGGACGTGGGCTACGGCCAGCTGCACTGGAGCCTGCGGACCGACCCGCGCGTGGGGGTCCACGAACGTCTCCACATCAAGGACGTGACCCGGGAGCTGCTCGAGCCGTTCCCTGAGCTGGTCGTGATGGACGTGTCCTTCATCTCGATTCTCAAGGTCCTGCCATGGCTCGTGGCCCTTCTTCCCAGGGGCACCCGTGTGATCACGCTGATCAAGCCCCAGTTCGAGGTCGGGAAGGGAAAGGTCGGCAAGGGCGGCGTGGTCACCGACGAGGCCCTCCGTGAGCAGACCGTCACCGCCATCATGTCCGCCTTGGCCGGCCTGGGATGCACGGAACCGCAAGGTCCCGTGACGAGCCCCATCACCGGCCCCGCCGGCAACGTCGAGTACCTCGCCACCTTCAGGCTGTAGGCCCCTTGGCCTGATCTTCCGGATCCCTGCTGCCGGGGTGTTATCTTCGGTTCTTCGAAAGGTCGATGACCATGTTTTCGCCGGCACCTGGCTCCAGGGGAACGCAGGTCTCGCGGGGGGGCTGACCGGCGGCGGCGGCCGGCACGGAGGCACAGACCTCGTGGGTCGGAAACCTCGATTGAAAGCGCGGCACGGTGAATTGGCCGTCGCTGCCCCCCTTGGCACAGGGACCGGGCTCGTCAGGATGCCCCTTGGCCCGGATGCACACGCTGGCACCGGGGAGAGGCCCTTCGGCGTCACGCACCACGCCAGACACCGGACCGACCGGCTGCCGGACAGGACCGTAGCAGGCGGCGAGCACGAACGCGCCACCGGTCGACAGCAGGCCGATGAGCGTTCTACGAAGCTCAAGGATGGGAAACGTCATGGGATTCTCCTGTGGGGGCACCGGGGCCGCGCCGGGCGACCCCGGTTGCGTGGGTTCGGGATGACTCAGCGGCGGACGATGCGGCGGCGGTTCAGGAACAGGAACAGCCCCAGCAGCAGGGAGAGGGTGACCGCCGGCAGCGAGGAGCCACGGGAGGCCGGCGTGCGGCAACCGCAGTCGCCGTCGAGCTTGCGCACGGGCGGCTCCTCGTCCTCGCAGGCGTCGCCCGTGCCGTCCCCGTCCTCGTCGGCCTGGTCGGGGTTGGCCGTCAGCGGACAGTTGTCGACGAGGTCGTCCACCGAGTCGTTGTCGTCGTCCAGATCGCAGACGTCGCCCTCGTTGTCGCCATCGTTGTTGGCCTGATCGACGTTGGCGATGGCGGGACAGTTGTCCAGGTCATCGGTCACGCCGTCGCCGTCGGCGTCGCCTTCACAGGCGTCACCCACGCCGTTGTCATCGGCGTCGGCCTGATCCTGGTTGGCCACCAGCGGGCAGTTGTCCTCGTCATTGAGGATCGTGTCCCCGTCGATGTCGTCGTCACATGCGTCGCCCGTGCCGTCGCCGTCGGTGTCGGTCTGGAGCGCGTTGGCGACCTCGGGGCAGTTGTCCACGTCGTCGCCCACGCCGTCACCGTCGGCGTCGCCTTCACACGCGTCGCCCACGCCGTTGTCATCGGCGTCGGCCTGGTCCGCGTTGGCCACCAGCGGGCAGTTGTCCTCAAAATCGGGCACACCGTCGCCGTCCGCGTCGGGCGCCACGTCGCAGGCATCACCGATGCCGTTGTCGTCCCGATCCTCCTGCTGGGGGTTCGCGTCCTCGGGGCAGTTGTCCACGTCGTTGTTCACGCCGTCGCCGTCGAGGTCGTCATCGCAGGCGTCGCCCAGCGCATCGTTGTCGAGGTTCAACTGATCGGTGTTGACCACCGAGGGACAGTTGTCGACTTCGTTGTCGATGGTGTCGCCGTCGAGGTCCGGATCACAGGGATCGCCCAGGCCGTCGGCGTCGAGATCCTCCTGGCCGGCGTTGGCGGTCATCGGGCAGTTGTCCACCTCGTCCTCCACGCCGTCCCCGTCGGTGTCGCCGTCGCAGGCATCGCCCACGCCGTCGGTGTCGGTGTCGAGCTGGTCCGTGTTGGCCTCCAGCCTGCAGTTGTCGATGTCGTCGGTCACGGTGTCATCGTCGGAGTCCGTATCCCGGAAGTCCGGCGTGCCGTCGAGGTCGGTGTCGACGGGGGGCGTCTCCAGATCGGTGTCGCCGGCCTCCACCGCGTCGGTGATGCCGTCGTCATCGGAGTCGTCGTCCATGGCGTCGATGGTGCCGTCTTCGTCGGTGTCGACCGGGTTGTCGAGATCGTCGCCGAACTCCAGCTCATCGGGGATGCCGTCGGCGTCGGAGTCGAGGCTCTCGGGATCCATCTCCCAGCTCTCCTCGGTGGCGTTGGGGATGCCGTCGCCGTCCATGTCGTCGTCGCAGGC
>PHBF01000062.1 GCA_002841905.1 Deltaproteobacteria bacterium HGW-Deltaproteobacteria-17 | reverse complement strand
AGCTCCTCGAGCTGGGCCAGCAGCTTCTCCACCCGGCCGGGCACCTGTTCGGCGGGCACCTTCAGCAGGCGTCCCGTTTCCTGGAGCGTTCCACGCAGGCCCTGGAAGTGGACCAGGGCCCCGTGCCGGGTGACGGCCACGATGCGGCGGACGCCGGCCGACAGCGCGCTCTCCTCCAGGATCGCGAAGGCGCCGATCTGGCCCGTCGAGATCACATGGGTCCCGCCGCACAACTCCCGGGAGAAGTCGCCCGCGGAGACGACCCGCACGCTCTCGCCGTATTTCTCCCCGAAGATCGCGGTGGCACCGGAGGCGCGGGCCTGATCCAGGTCCATCACGTCGACGCGCACGGGCGCGTTCTCGAGGATGCGCTCGTTGACGATGCGCTCGATCGCTGCCAGCTCCTCGGGGGTGACGCGCGTCGGGTGGGTGAAGTCGAAGCGGAGCCGGCCCGGTTCCACCGAGGACCCCTGCTGCTGCGCGTGGCCGCCCAGCACGCCGTGGAGTGCGTAATGCAGCAGGTGGGTGGCCGTGTGGTTGGCCATCGTGTCGAGGCGCCGGTCCAGATCGACCTGGGCGAGGACCCTGGAGGGAAGGGCCGCGGAGGACCCCTCGACGAGGTTCCCCTCGTGCAGGATGTAATCGCCGAACTTCCGTGTGGCCAGGACCTCGAACAGGAAGCCTTCTCCGGTCACGCGGCCGGTGTCCCCGATCTGTCCGCCGCTCTCCGCATAGAAGGGCGTGCGGTCCAGCACGAGCACCGTGTCGTCGTTGACCAGCGCCAGGGGGGTCGCCTCGCAGCGGGTTCCGTAGCCCTGCGCGCCTTCGTCATGGGGATAGCCCACAAAGACGGTGCCGGGCACGCCCTCGAGCTCGTCGAGGGACAGCGTGGTGTAGACCCGCTTCTTGCCTTCGCTGGCCTTCTCGTGGCCGGCCTCGGCGGCGGACCATCCGGCCTCGTCGACGCTCAGTCCGCGCTCGCGCGCCATCAGTTCGATCAGGTCACGCGGGAAGCCGTAGGTCGCATATAGCTGGAACGCCCGGCCTCCGTCGAGGACGACCGTGCCCGGGGCCAGCTCCGCGGCGAGCTCCTCGAAGCGGCGGATCCCCTGCTCGATCGTGCGGCCGAAGGAGGTCTCCTCGCTGGTGAGCACGGCCTGCACGTGGGCCAGGCGCTGACCGATCTCGGGGAAGATGTCAGGATAGATGCCCGCCACCGTCGGGGCCAGCTGCCCCAGGAAGGGTTCCGAGAGACCCAGGAACTGTCGTCCGTAACGCACGGCCCGCCGCAGCAGACGGCGCAGCACGTAGCCGCGTCCGGTGTTCGAGGGGGTCACGCCGTCGGTGATCGCCATGCACAGGGTGCGGGCGTGGTCGGCGATGACCCGGAAGGCGATGTCGGTCTTCAGTTCCGCGCCGTAAGTGATCCCGGACAGGGTCGACAGGTGGTCGAACAGGGGGGAGAACAGGTCCGTGTCGTAGTTGCTGAGTTTGCCGTTCCACAGGCCCACCAGGCGCTCGAAGCCCATGCCGGTGTCGACGTGTCTGGCCGGCAGCGGCTGAAGGCTCCCGTCGGGCAGCCGGTTGTACTGGATGAACACCAGGTTCCACACCTCCATGTAGCGGGCGCAGTCGCCGTTGACACGGCAGACGTGGCCTGCCACGCCCTGGCGGTCGCACGCCGCGGGACCGCGATCCACGTGGATCTCGGTGCAGGGGCCGCACGGGCCGCTGTCGCCCATCTCCCAGAAGTTGTCCTTGGCGCCGCAGTAGTGCAGATGACCCTCGGGGACCTTGACCCGGGAAAGCCAGATCTGTGCGCTCTCCTCGTCACGCTGCACGCTCTGGTTGCCCTCGAACACGGTCACGTACAGCCGGTCGACGGGCAGCTTCGCCACGTCGGTCAGGAACTCCCATGCCCACTCGATCGCCTCGGTCTTGAAGTAGTCTCCGAAGGACCAGTTGCCCAGCATCTCGAAGAAGGTGTGATGGTAGGTGTCGATGCCGACTTCCTCGAGATCGTTGTGCTTTCCGGACACGCGGATGCACTTCTGCGTGTCGGCGACCCGCGTGTACGGGCGTGAACCGGTGCCCAGGAAGACGTCCTTGAACTGGTTCATGCCGGCGTTGGTGAACAGCAGGGTGGGATCATCCTGCGGAAAGACCGGCGCGGAAGGCACGATCCGGTGCCCACGCCGGGCGAAGAAATCCAGATACAGTTGGCGGATTTGGGAGGCGGTGGTCATGGCTTTACCTGTCTTGCATGGATGGAGGTCAGACGTTGAAACGGACATGCAGGATGTCGCCGTCGCGCACGATGTAGTCCTTGCCTTCGAGGCGCACCTTCCCGCGTTTCTTCAATTCGGCTTCGTTTCCCTTGACCTCGACGATGTCGTCGTAGGTGAACACCTCGGCCCGGATGAAGCCCTTCTCCAGGTCGCTGTGGATCACGCCGGCGGCCTGCTTGGCGGGCGTGTTCTTCTCGATGGTCCAGGCCCGGACCTCGTCGGGGCCCACGGTGAAGAAACACATCAGGTTGGCCAGGTCATAGGCCGCCCGCAGCAGCCGTCCGGAAAGTTTCTCGGTCAGCCCCAGGTCCGCCAGGAACAGTTCCTGATCCTCGGGCGCCAGCCGACCGATCTCCTCCTCGACGCGCGCCGAGAGGAGGAAGGGGCGCACGCGGTGGTGCTCGGCGAGCCGGTCCATGGCCTCGTCGGGTTTCTCGGAGAGGCGGGTCTCGTCGACGTTGATGGCGGCCAGGGCGGGCTTGAGGGTGAGGAACGAGAAGCCGCGCAGGGCCGTCTCCTCCTCGGAGGTCAGGCCGAAGGATCGCAGCGGCAGGCCGTTCTCGAGGTGCGGCAGCAGGCGCTCCACCAGCGCGACCAGGCGCGGGTCCTTGCCCGCGGCCGAGGCCGGCAGTTTGCGCTGCTTCTCGAGGTATTTGCTGACATGTTCCAGATCAACGATCACCATCTCGGTGAGCAGGTTTTCGAGCTCGCCCACGGGATCGGGCTTCTGTCCGTCGGACGAGAAGGCTCCCACGAGCAGCACCAGGAGATCCATGGATTTGGCCTCCTGGATGTTCGACAGGGCCTTTTTCTCACGGCTGGCGGCCGGGAAGTCGGTGAACACCAGCTCGGCGTGGATGGTCCGCTTGGGATTGTAGAGCCCGGTCAGGACGTCCAGGCGCGGGTCGGGCACCTTCACGGTGCCCAGGTGCGTCTGCTGGCGGTCCCCCGAGAAGCCGGTCGGGATGTTGAAGCCGGTGATGGCGTTGAACAGGGTCGTCGAGCCGGCGTTTTCGTAGCCGTACAGTCCGATTTTCATGGTGGTATCCGTCAGGTGGAAAGAGGAAAATTAGAAATCAAACATGGTCCCCAGCACGAACGGAGTGGGCATGGAGGTGCCCGGTCCGATCAGCGCGACGCCGGTGTCGGGGCCGGTCAGGCGATGATTGGAGGGCTCGTCCTTCTGAGCCACGTACAGGCGTGCCATCTCCTTGTTGTACTGCCAGCTCATGATCGGAGCGTAGATCATGTCGGCCACCCAGAAGGCGGCATACAGGGCCACGCCGATGTAGAACTTGTTGATGTTGGCGTCGCGCTGGTCGCGCTCGAGATTGAAGTAGGAGAAAATGAAATACGTGCCCACGCCCTGGCCGAGCGTGATGATCAGGCTCTCGATCTTGCGGTCGGCATACAGCGAGCCCATTCCGGCCGGGATCGCGGCGAAGTAGAACTTGCTGTCCTTGAGCATGTCCTCGTCCCCCTGGGACTCGAAGTACTTGTTCAGGAAGGTGGCGGTCATGCCCCACGCGCCGGTGGCGAACGCAAGGAACCAGGCCTGCATGGGCTTCTTGGTGTTCTCGAGGTAGATGTTGTTGCGGCCCTCCGCCATGAAGTTGGCAGGTGCCATCTCCCACCAGTTCTGCTGGGTCTGGCCGATCTGCGGAAGGAAAGGCACCGTCAGGTTCAGCGGTTCGACGGACTGCGCGGGGACTGCCCAGGTCCAGAGAATAGAAACAGTGAGAATCGAACAGATCCAGGATTTCATGGAGCCTCCCATTCGTGGCCAGCAGAATACTCCGGTGACGAAGAAAAGTCCAGATCCTATAAATGGGGAAACTGGGCCCATGGAAACAGTGTTTATTTATTAAGCATGCGTTCATACCGGTCGGCCAGCTCCGGCATCTCCAGATCCCGGGCGATGGCGGCGGCCAGTTCAAGATAGGTGTCCCGCCCGGGGTCCAGGATCAGGGCCCGCTGGATGCTCTCGAGGCCTTCATCCAGCAGCGGTCGTTTGTGTGCAGGGAGCGTGCGATCCGAGAGGGCGAGGGCCCGGTCCGCATGGGCCAGCCAGGCGTGGACCCGCGGGTCGGAGCCGTCGGCGTCCCTGGCCCGCTTCAGGATCATGCGGGCGTTCTCGTGACGGAACCAGGCCGATTCCAGTCGGGCCTGCAGCAGGGCCACCGAGACCAGGTCCGGCGAGACCGCCCGTGCCAGTGACTGGAATCTGGCGGCGTCCGAAAGCCAGCCGTTGTGGAGGAACGCCTCGCCCCATGCGCACAGGATCTTGGCGGTCTGCCAGCGGACAAACGAGGGTTGGCGGCCCACCGGGGACAGCAGCGCCCGGGCCAGGGCATCCAGCCGCTGGGGTGAAGGATCCGGCAGATCGGTTCGGAGCACCGGTCTTCCGGCCAGCGGCGACAAAGGTTCCAGTCCCCAGCGGACGGGGAGGCGGTCGGCCAGCAGCGGGGACCAGAGCTCGCCGGGCTCCACGGTCAAGGGCCCCCGCCCGGCCACGATCATGCGCAGGTCCGTGGGATGATGCCGCAGCAGGGCCATGGCCGCCTGCCACTGGGACCACTGCCCGGCGGGTACCCGCAGCGTCGCTCCGGAGGGGAGGGTGGCGGCCGTCTCCAGCGCCCAGCGAGGGTTGGGGGCCTCGAGGTGAAAGCGCTCCCCACCGTCGGAGAGCCAGGTGGCCAGCGTCCCCGCGAGCAGGAAGAAGACCACGAAGCCGGTCCGGGCCAGCGGTTCCTCCAAGCGGCGGGACACCAGCTGGACACCCCTGGCGCAACTGATCCAGAGCGCGGCCGAGAACAGCCAGCCGGTCTGCGCCAGCCCCAGGGAGCCGGGCATCATCCAGACCGCCCAGGCCCACTCGGCCATGCCCAGGCCCAGCAGCACGTAGAACTTGCTCTGCCGCTTTCGCGGCCACAGGCCAACGATCACCAGCGGGAGCATGACCACCGGGATGGAGTCGCCGAGGTGTTCGAGCTGGTGCACCAGGTCGGGGAACCACACGAACGCGTGCACCGAGGCGATGCGCGGACCGGCCAGCTCCAGCTCGGGGCGCATCGAAAGCGTGTGCATCCAGCCCGAGAGCACGGTCCCGTCGGCCAGGGCGGGAGCGAAGCGGTGGGCGGCCAGAGGGATGTGGATGGAGATCGCCGCGCCCGCGAGCCAGAACAAAGGCGTGGTCAGCACGGCCGTGCGGCTGGCCTGGAACATCCACAGCAGATAGGCCAGAAAAGGCACCAGCAGCAGTCGGAACACGGGATGGACCCCAACGAACCCCAGCCCGAGGATGAACGCCGCGGCCCAGAGCCGGCGCGCGTCGGTCAGCGGCCACTCCAGGAGGCGCAGGAGCACCACCACGCACAGGAACGTCAGCGGGATCGGCGAGAAGAAGAAGGTGTTCCGGAAGAACAGGATGCCCGCGAGCATCCCCAGGGGCGGAAGCAGGCTCGACAGGGGATCCTCCAGGATCTCCTGGCTCAGTCGAATGAAGTGATACAGCGCCAGACCCATGATCAGGCCGTTGAGCACGACGAGGTTGCCGCCGGGGGACCCGAAGGGCAGCACCAGGGTCCAGGAGGTGAGCGCGTGCAGCAGGGAATACCCCGGCATGGGTCCGGTGCCCATGCGCAGGGCGGCCGCTGCCAGCTCGCCGCTCTCGGCCGCGGTGTCATGGAACAGCAGCGTGAAGAAGATCCAGTAGCCCGCGCAGATCGCCAGCGCGGAGGCCCGCGGCTGCGCGAGAAACCTCATGCGCCGCGTCCAGGTCGTGTTTGGCTTGACTTCCTCGGGATGGGTGTTCAAGGCCGGTTCAACTCCACGTCACCGGGGACTATTCTTCCAGGTACTGGACACGGAAGTCGATCGCCGTGCCGGGAGCCACCTGCGTGCCTCCCTCCGGGTTGGTGCCGTAGATGTAGCCGTTGCGCTGGTCGGAGATGTCCATGTAACGGACCTTGCCGAGCTTCAGGCCGAGTTTCTCGAGCTCCTCGCTGACGTCCTTCTTGTTGAAATACTTGCCCTTGTAGTCCGGCAGGCTGGGCGTCGCCGCGGCCTGGGCGACCACCAGCTCGATGGAGGCCCCTGCCGTGACGTTCTGGCCGGGCTCGATGTTCTGGCTCAGGATCTGGTCCGGTGTGGCGTTCTTGTCCTCACGAGGCTTGACCTGGACGACCAGGCCGAGCTTCTCGAGCTCGGCGCGACCCACGGCCACGTTCTTCCCGACGACCAGCGGGACGGCCGCCGGAGGCGGACCCGCGCTCACCTCGACCACGACGGACTGACCGGGCACGATCATCGAGCCCGCCAGCGGCATCTGCATGTGGATCAAACCGGCGGCCACGGTCGGGTGTGGCGTGGTCTTGGAGAGGGACAGCAGCAGGTTCTTCTCCTTGAGGATGATCTTGGCGTCGTCCGGGCGCAGGCCCAGCAGGCGGGGCACCTCCACGGCGGCCGGCGTCTCGGGCCGGGCCTCGGGTTTTGGCGACTTCAGATGGGGCACCAGCCAGATCTGCAGGGCCACGAAGGTGAGCGCGGACGTGATCAGGGAGGTGGTCACGGAGAGGGCGATGACACTGGAGTTACGGCTCATGAAAGGCTCCTGATGCGGGGATCAGTACGAGATGTCATCGCACTGGCCCGTGGATTGGATGTACAGGAAGGCGCGCTGGCAGGCCTTGATCACCGCCAGCTCCTCGCCGTCCTCCTTGTGGCTCTTCTGCCAGTCCGGCAGGCTCTGCCGGGCCAGATCGCAGGCCCTCTGAAGATCGGATGCCTGTCTCTTCTGCGCGCAGCCGCAGACCATCCGTATGTACCTGTCACAGACCAGCACGCCCGTGCCCAGGGATTTCTCCGGTGTCTCGCCGGAGTCCTGCGTGGGACGGGCTGCAGGGGGACCGCCGGCCGGGACTGCTGCGCCGGGCGGTTGCATGGCCGCCGGCGCGGGTTCTCCGGGGTCGCCCGCGGAGCCGTCCCTTTCGCCGTGGGAGCAGGCCGGGATCCAAAGCATCAACCACGACATGGAAAGCCACAACAGGGTCGGCCGGGGATCCCGCGCGGGGCGGATCGGGGTCTTCAGGGGATGAGGTGAGGTCACGCGTGGGCTCCTTTTCGGCCCCTATTATTCAAAATTTGGGCTCGAATGCAACATGCCTTGATGTATCCGGGTCGATTCTGCTATATGATGTTCCGTTGGAACGGGAGGTTTTCTCATGCCTGCTGCGGAAATCGATCCGCGCATCCTTCAGAAGGTGCTCTGCCTGCAGAACAGTTCCTTCTTCAGCAACCTGCCCTTTGAATTGTTGCTGGAGATCGCCCGTCTCGGGGAGGAAGTGCATCTCTCCAGCGGTGAGGCCCTGTTCGAGGAGAAGGATCAGGCCGATGGTCTTTATTTTGTTCTCAGCGGTGAGCTCGAGGTGCTCATGGGCGGATCCTGTGTGAACCGCCTCACCGACGGCGCCGTGCTCGGGGAGATCGCCCTGCTCGACGGCGGCCTGCGGACGGCCACCTGCGTGGCCCGGGGCAACGTGCTGCTCCTGCGGTTCGAGCCGGTCCTGTTCGACGAGATCGTGGAGGATTACCCCGAGGTGGCGCGCCGCGTCCTCGGCACCCTGGTGGAGCGGTTCCGCGCGCTCGGTGTGCAACTTGAAAACCCCGCGTCGCAGGAGGGATAGTCGTGCAGTCCCGGGTCCTGATCATCGACGACGACGAAACCCTGCAGCGCGCATGGACCCATTTCCTCAAGAAGTTCCAGATCGCCCAGGCCTTCAACTTCGAGGAGGGCCTGCGCATGTTCAACGAGACCGATCCCGACATCGTGCTGCTCGACATCGTGCTGCCCGACGGCAACGGCCTCGACCTGCTTCACGCGTTCAAGAGCGCCCGTCCGCAGGTGCCCGTGGTCGTGATCACCGGGCAGATGGACATGCAACTGGCCACCTCCGCGGTCAAGGGTGGGGCCTACGACTTCCTGACCAAGCCCGTCAACGCGGAGCGGCTGCGCGTGACGATCGACCGGGCGGCCGAGACCGCAAGGCTGAACCGGGAGGTCAAGACGCTGCAGACGGAGAAACTGCTCGAGAGCCTGCAGCAGAGCCCGCTGGTGGCCACCAGCCAGGCCATGCAGGAAGTGCTGGGCGTGATCCGCTCGGTGGCGTCCCGTCAGACCTCCGTGCTGCTGCTCGGTCCGTCGGGCGTGGGCAAGACCCGGCTGGCCCGTCTGATCCACCAGCTCAGCGCACGGCGGCCCCATCCCTTCGTGGAGGTGAACCTCACGACGATCAACGAGGGGATCCTGGAGTCCCAGTTGTTCGGTCATGTGCGCGGCGCCTTCACGGGGGCCGTGCGTGAGAACCAGGGGCTGTTCAGCGCGGCCGAGGGCGGCACGATCTTCCTCGACGAGATCGGGGAGATTCCGCCCGCGGTGCAGGTCAAGCTGCTGCAGGTGCTCCAGGACCGTGTGTTCTATCCGGTGGGCGCGACCCGGCCGCAAGAGGTGGATGTGCGCGTGGTGGCCGCCACCATCCGGGACCTCCAGGCGCTGGTCCGGGCCGGCCGCTTCAGGGAGGACCTGTTCTACCGCCTGAGCGTCTTTCCCGTCACCGTGCCGCCGCTGACGCAGCGCAAGGCGGACATCCCCCAGTTGGTCCAGCTGGTCGTCCGGAAGATCTGCCTCAAGGAGAACCAGCCGATCAAGGAGGTCAGCCCGGAGTTCCTGCAGATGGTGGTGGATCAGGCCTGGCCCGGGAACGTGCGAGAGCTGGAGAACGCCGTGGAATACGCCATCACCGTGGCGCAGGAACGGATGACCCTGGAGGTCCCGGATCTCCAGGCCTACCTGCGCAACTTCTCGAATCCTGGCCCGGGGATCGGGGTCGGCGAGCGGACCGTCGCGATGCCGTCGCTCGAGAACGCCTTCTCCCTCGACGAACACCTCGACACCGTGGCCCGCGAATTGATTTCCTATGCCGTCGCCCGCGAGAACGGGAACGTGACCCGGGCTGCGAACCGGCTGGGGCTCTCCCGCCGGCGCATGTCCCTTTACATGGAGCGGCTGGGACTGACCGCACCCAACGCGCGGGGCAGACCCCGCCTGCAGTCATCAGGAGTGAAAAATGGACAAGGATAGGAACCGCTCGACCAAGGACGGTACGAAGACAAGGGACGCCGAACACGAGAAGGTGGCGGTCAAGGTCACCTATGACACGCACAAGCGCCTGAAACTGCTCTCCATCGTCGAGGATCGATCCGTGACGGACATCCTCGACGAGATCGTGCGGGACCGGTATGGCAAGCGTCAGAAGGAGATCGAGACGCTGATCAAGATCGCCGGTAATCCGACTAAAATAGTATGAATTGAACCATGCAGGTCCGGACCGACCGACCCGGTTTCTTCATTCACGCCTGATCCGCCAGGTCTGCGGGGTCAGACCGTCGGGGCCGGACATCACCGAGCCGTCCGGATACCGGACCGTGACGGCGGCCTCGGATTCCCCGATCTCGAGGGTCAGATAGTGCAGGACATTCTCACCATACCGATGTCCCCAGAAGGCGGCATCATCCTGATAGCATTCCAGTGCGCAATCATGGAAATAGGCACCACCGTCGCGTGACCAGGCGGGGTCTGCCAGTTCGTTGATGCGCGCGCCGTCCCAGGGACGCCGTTCGAAGGTGAAGACCCGGTCCTCCCCGGTGTCGAGGTTGTGCAGGTTCTGCTCCGACACCGCCGCAGGACGCTCGAGGAGTCCGTACTCGTGCTCCAGGCGCGCCCCGCCGCCGCCCGAGTACGGACT
>PHBF01000061.1 GCA_002841905.1 Deltaproteobacteria bacterium HGW-Deltaproteobacteria-17 | reverse complement strand
TGGGCCGGACGCGCGTCGCGCTCTCCCGTGTCCCGGGGGTCGCGGAGTTCTCCGTGCGTGAGCAGGGAAACACCGCCAAATCGACCACCGCCGCGCCCATCGTCATCCGCCTGTCCGGCGAGGACGCCAGAGTCCTGCAGCAGCTCGGCGAGGAGGTCCGCGTGCGTCTGGCGCGGGTGCCGAACCTGGTGGAACCCCGTCTGTCCTGGAAGCTCGACGAGGAGCAGAGCCGGCTGTCGATGGACCGGCTGCGCTCGGGTTCGCTGGGGCTGGGAATCGAACCGGCAGCCAATCAACTGGCGGCTTCCGTGACCGGTCTGAACGCAGGCGAGTTCTTCGGTCCTGCGGGCACACCGGACCCGATCCGAGTCGAGCTCGATGCATCGCGGGAGCCGACCGAGATCGACTACCTCGACACACCTCTGGCGGTCCCCGGTGTCCCCGGAGGCATTCCTGCCCGCACGCTTGTGCGGCTGGACCACACGCTGGACCGCGGGCTTTATACGCGGGAGGACTTCCTGCCCATGCTGGAGGTGACCGCATCCCACCAGGGACGGCCGCTGAGCCAGGTAGTCGCCGACGTCACCGCCGGGTTGAAGGACCTGCGGCTGCCGGCAGGTTATGAGATGAGCCTGGGCGGCGAGAACTCGGACATGAAGGAGGCCAGCGGCGAGTTGGTCGATGCGCTGCTGCTGGCGCTGGCCGGCGTGTACCTGCTGCTCGTGGCGCAGTTGCGCTCCTGGCTCTATCCGTTGATCATCATGTTCAGCATCCCGTTGAGTCTCATTGGCGTCTATTTTGCCCTGCGTGTCGGACACATGCCCATCTCCATGCCGGTGATGATCGGATTGATCCTGCTCGTCGGAACGGTCGTCAACAACGCCATCATCCTGCAGGACTTCTACCACACCAGGAAACTGGAGGGCATCCCACGGAGGGAAGCGCTGCTGGAGGCCGTCTCCAAGCGCTTCAGACCCATTATGATGACGTCCATCTCCACGATTGTCGGCATGATTCCGCTGGCTGCCGAATGGGCCCTGGGGGCCGAGCGGTTCTCCCCCCTGGCCACCGCGCTGATCGGCGGCATGACCGCGTCCACCGTGTTGACGCTGGTCTTCATCCCCGTGCTCACCGACTGGGTTGATTCAATGAGGGAACGTTTCTCGAAGCAAAAAGCCTAGCGTGGGGATGTGCCCATCATGGTATCGCAGGTTACTCCAGCTCGCCGACGCAGACGCCGGAGTCGTAGCAGATGCCCGAGCAGCAGTCCGCGGCGGACTCGCACTCGGCGCCGAAGGGCAGGCAGCCGTTGACGTTGGGCTCGCAGCGGAAGTCGATGCAGAGGCCGGCGCTGCAGCAGTCGCTGTTGGTGGTGCAGATCTCGCCCAGCGGCGAGCAGGAGCCCGCGCAGGTCAGGTCGCCGGCGTCGTCGGGCAGGCAGATGCCCGAGCAGCATTCGTCGCCGAAGGTGCAGTCGGCGCCGTCGTCAAAGCAGCCCGCCGTGGAGTCCACCGAGAAGCAGCGGGTCACGCCCAGCAGGGTCTCCATGCACAGCGGTTCGCCGCCGTCGGGGCCCGACGGGCAGCAGTTGGTGGACTGGCCCATGCCGCAGACCTCGCCCTCGGGCATGCAGCCCAGGGCCTTCTCGCAGCGCAGCACGCCGGTGGAGAGGTACTCCGCGCAGAGGCCCGAGCAGCAGTCGGTGGCCTCCTGGCAGATCTCGCCCCAGGGCCGGCAGCCGGAGTTGAACTGGCACACGGCCACGCCGGTGCCCGGATCGGCGCACACGCCCGAGCAGCACTCATGGTAGCCGGTGCAGGGCTCGCCCACGGTCTGGCACTCGGACATCACCGGGCACAGGCCGTCGTCGCCGCAGACGCCCGAGCAGCAGTCCGAGCCCTCCATGCACAGTTCGCCCTCGGAGCGGCAGGAGTTCACCTGGAGGCAGCGCATCTCCTCGCCGATGGCCGCGCACATGCCGCTGCAGCAGGAGGGGGAATCGCCGCAGAGCTCGCCCGTGACCAGGCAGGAGGAGCCGCTGTTGAGGCAGGCGGTGCCGTCGCAGTCGCCCGAGCAGCAGTCGGTGTCCGCGTCGCAGGCGGAGGTCTCCACCGCGCAGAGGCCCTCGTCGGAGCAGAGGCCGTCGACGCAGGACAGGGAGCAGCAGTCGACGGCCAGCTCGCAGGCCTCGCCGGTGCCGGTGCAGCCGCCGACGACGCACTGCATCTCCCCGGCGGGGGTGGTCTCGCACTTGCCCGAGCAGCACTCCGAGGAGGTCAGGCAGGTCTCGCCCAGCTCATAGCAGAGGCCGGTGGGTCCCAGGCACATCTCCTGCTCGCAGCGGCCCGAGCAGCACTCCTCGGGGGCGCCGCAGGCCTCGGCCACGGCCAGGCACTGGGTGTTGTTGAGGTTGTTGAGGTTGTTGAGGTTGTTGAGGTTGTTGACGTTGTTGGTCTGGTTGTTTTCGATGGGGGCGACCGTGCCGTCGTCGCAGCCCGGAAGGGAGGCGAGCAGCCAGGAGCCGATGGCGATCCACAGGATGAGGGTCGAGCGTTTCAGATGAAAATGCAGTCTGGTCATGGTGTCCTCCTGCCCTGCCTTGATCTGCGGATCCGTCGCGGATCCGCCGCGGATCCGCCAGGATCCGCCAGGATCCGCCGATCACAGGGCTGATTTCTGTATCAGGCTCAACATCGCGTCCACGCGGAACGGCTTCTGGAGGAAGTCGACCCGCTTGTCCCGTAGCAGCTCGTGGAGCCGGCCGGTGCAGTCCCATCCGCTGATGATCACCACCCGCGGATGGGGCTCGGGCGCCGCGCTGAGCGTGTTGAAGACCTCGATGCCGCTGAGGCCGGGCATGCAGATGTCCAGCAGGATCACGTCAAACGCCCGATCCTGCGTCCAGCGGCTGAGAAAGTGGCTGCCCGACTCGAAGCCCTCCGCCCGGTGGCCGTGCAGGGCCAGGACCCGCTCGAGCACCCGGCGCAGGGAATCCTCGTCATCCACCACGGCGACGCGCAGGGGCGTCTCCGACTTCAGGGGCGGGGTATGGGGCATGGCCGGATCCTGTTCCCGGAGCCAAAGGGTGCTCCGTGACCTGCAGTTGCACGAGGTCGCCGGATCGGTTCACCTGTTTTCCGAAAATTTCAGAAAAGGGAGATCTGCAGGCCCGCGAGCACCTCGGAGAAGGGGTTGCCCGCGTGCGCCACCTCGCGATCGGCGAACCGGACGGTGATCTCCGGAAAGGCGAACCCCGCCGTGACGGAGAGGTACGCGGCGAGCCGGGGCGTGAGGGACCAGACCAGGTCGAACCGGCAGGCCGCGGCCCCCACCCGCGTGTCATCCTTCTTCATGGAGAGGCCTGGATCGCCGGAGATTCCCCCGGCCGAAATTCCCTCGGCCCGGGGCAGGATCACCCCCGCGCCCAGGCCCAGGGCGGGCGCCACTCGGCCCACCGGGGCGGGGTGCCAGGCGCCCCACAGGAACGCCTCGGCCACGTCGAAGGTGCTCGACAGCCCGTCGGCGTGGATGTCGCCCGACAGGATCGACAGCCCCACGTCGCCCGTCACCGAGAACGAGGCCGGCAGGCGCAGGCGCAGGCCCAGGTGCAGCATGCCCAGCACGGGGACGCCCCCCGAGGAGATCCAGGCGCCCGACTGCAACAGCAGGTCGAGCCGGGAGGGGCCGGCCGGGGGATCCTTCGGGATCAGGCGGCGCACCACGGGGGGCACCACGGGGGGTTTGGCGGAGCGGTCGGGCAGGCGCAGCTCGAGGAGGCTCGCGCGCAGCATCTCCACGACCCGCAGGGCGATGATCTCGGCCTCGCGGTCGCCCACCTCGGGGGAGATCTCGAGCTGGCGGAACAGCATCTTTCGCGTGACCCGGTCGTTGATCCACAGTTCCACCGCGCCCTGGCCCGCGGCCGGGCGCACGATGCGCACCGCGCAGGCGGCCGCGCGGGTCTCGGTCAGATCCTGCAGCTCGAGGCGGCGCTCCCGCTCCCCGGTGGCGCGGCCGGGGATGATCAGCACCGCAAAGCCCAGGGCGCGGAACTCCCGGGCCAGCACCCGCTCGGCGGCGCTCCAGGACTCCTGCTCGCAGCACGCCTCCATGCCGACGATGACGGCGACTTCGCGGACCGCGGGGTCCGTCGGATCCCCGGTGGCCGCGGCGACCTGCCCGACGCCCGGACTTCCGGATCCGGCCGGGAAAAGGAAGGCAAACCATAAGAAAACAAGGATAGGAAAAGCGGTCGGTTTCATCGTTGGCCCGAATATACCCGAGGTTGCTTCCAATACGAATAGTTAATTCTGGGTGCCCAGGATCTGGTTCGCCAGGGGCCGGAACGGGCTGGTCGGATACTGCCGAACCAGGATCGCCGCGGTCCGCTTCGCCTCGGCCGTCATGCCGGCGCGCTGGGCCGCGTCCATCTTGCGCCCCAGGGCCTCCTCGACCAGGGAGCCCGACGGCACCTCGGCCAGATACGTGGAGAACCAGGACACCGCGGCGCGGTGGTCCCGCAGCTGCTCGGAGTAGACGCGCCCCATCAGGAAGGCGGCGGTGGAGGCCTGCGCCGTGCCCGGGAAGCGCGTGCGCAGGGAGACCAGCAGCACCACCGCGGTCTGGCCCCGGCCGGCGTAGCGGGCGGCGTTGGCCATGGCCTGCAGGTCCGAAAGCGACGCCTGATCGGCGAACGCGGACAGCCCGTTCTTTTCGATCATGGCCACGGCCTGCTGGTATTCTTCCTTGCGGAGCAGGGATTTCCACTCGGGCGTGGTCGCTGCGGGACCTGGGACGATCGCGGGGCCGGGGCCGGTGGGCGGACCGGGCGTGGTCGTGGGACCGGGCGTGGTCGCGGGACCTGGCGTGGTCGCGGGACCGGTCATGGGGAGGGCGACCGGCGGCGTGGGCGTGGTCGCCGGAGTGTCGGGCGTGGTCGCCGGGGTGTCGGGCGTGGTCGCCGGGGTGTCGGGGGTGGTCGCCGGGACGTCGGGCGTGGTCGCGGGGCCGGTCATCGGGAGGGTGGTCGGCCCGCCGCCGGTCTTCTCGAGGAGGCGGCCGCGGTCGATGGTGAACGTCTCGCCCGCGTCGACGAACCAGCCCGCCCGGGGGGCGTCCCCGCCCAGCACCTGCACGCGGCCCTTCTGCACGCGGACCTCGAGCTTCTCGTTCTGCCAACGCACCACGTATTCGGTGCCCGCGGCCATGACCACGTAGGAGCCCGCCTGCACGCTCCAGCGGACCGGCGTGCGGACCGTCGAGGTCAGTTCGCCGTGGATCAGCACCACCCGGACCTCCTCGGGCGTGGAGACGGCCAGCTGGCCCACGGAGTCGGGGGCCAGCCGCGCGGAGTTGCCGCCGGGCAGCTCCATGACCAGGGGCGTGGTGCGGGCGGTGAGGATCAGGCCCTCCTCGGGGGCCGGCCGGGGCCTCTGGGCCCGGGGCCAGAAGACCCAGGAGGCCAGCACGACCACCACGGCCAGCCCGGCCGCGCCGGCCAGCGCCGGGAACCACACGCGCCGGGGGGCCGGCTCCCGCCGGTCGCCCAGGAGCGCCATGACCGTGTCCCGCTGGGCGGCGATCCGCTCCTCGCCGGGGCCCTCGCCGATCTGTTCCGCCGTTTTCTGGCCGAGCCGGTGGAGGTCGTGGATGTTCATGGCCGATCCTCCTTCATGCAGCCCGCCAGGTTTGGATGGTCCTTGGCCAGCTTGGCGGCCTTCTGGGAGGCCCTGGCCAGACGGCGCTTGCAGGTGGAAAGGGAGATCCCGCAGGCGGCCGCGGCCTCGGGCTGCGTCATGCCCTCGACCATGCACAGCACGAAGACCAGCCGCTCCTCGGGATGAAACTGACCCATCATCTGATAGAACTCGGAGGCGATCGCCTGCCGCTCGGGATCCAGCTCGGAGCCCAGCTGGTCGTCGGCCAGGCCCAGGATCACGAAGAAGCGGCGGAACTTCCGCGAGCGCAGCTCGTGGCGCACCGTGTTGACGGCGATCCCCACCAGCCAGGACTCCAGGCGCTGGGGATCCCGCAGTTGGTGGATGCCCGCGAACGCGTTGACGAACACCTGCTGCACCACGTCGTCGTGCTCGGAGCAGGCCCCCAGCATCCGCCACACCAGCCGGTTCACGTGCCGCGAGAAGCGGTCGAAGAACTCCCGCCCGGCGGCCGGATCCCGCTCGAGCAGCCCGGAGACGATCTGCTCGAGGGTCCACTCGTGCGGGAAGGGGATGAGGTGGGGGTGCGACGGTGTCAAGGCGGCTCTCCGGGTGCGGTGATCTATACCATCATTGGTCGCCGAAGACGAGCCGGACCTGCCGGGATGGCTGACCGGAAAACACCCGTCTCCGTGGAGGTCAGTGCCTCCTGCGGTCCGGATCGGGTCACGAAATCGAACGGACGGGTGAAGTTTTTTTTTAAGAAAAATTCCTGACCCTTTTGGGACCGATCGCCTCACTTCATGGCCGTACCGACCCGGTGTCGATTCTGCGACCCCGGCCGGCGGCTCATATTCATCAGGAGGTGCCCCATGAAAACACGAACCATCCTATTATTCACGCTTGTCTCGCTGCTGGGCCTGCTGGGCCTGGCCACGGGCTGCTCCAACGAGGTCGACGGCCCCACCCCGGTGCCCGCCGCCGTGGATCCCCAGGTGATCTGCCACCAGGCCGACACCTGGGTGCTGATCAACGGCACCGACTTCTCGCCGTCGCCGGTGGACGCCCTGACCGACGACCCGCAGGTCGCCCTGCCGCAGGTCACCCTGTCCCTGGTCAACGACATCGACGGCTCCACCCTGGAGCAGGTCGACTATCTATTGAATCCCGATCCCGCCGACGCGGCCAACCTGCGGGTGAAGTGGACCAGCTCCCGGCAGTTGTCCTTCTTCGTGGATCCGGCGCTGGCCCTCCAGCGGGGCGTCTACGATCTCGAGGTGCGCAACCCGACCGGAGGAAAGAACCTCAAGACGCAGGCCTTCACCGCGGTGCCGCCCCCCACGCTCACCTCGGCGCTGCCCACCCCGATCTGCACCGCCCAGTACGCCAACGAGATCACGCTCGCGGGCGACTTCTTCCTGATCATCGGGGACGCGCGGCCCGTCGTGACCGTCGGCGGCGTGGACTTCACGCCGGTGGCCATGGAGGACTGCTCGCCCATCGCCGGCCCCCGGACCGACGTCCAGTCCTGCAGGACCATGCGTATCTCCGTGGGCGTCGATGACGTCGGCGCGGGCGCGCACGCCGTCACCGTGACCAACCCTGCGCCGGCCTCCTGCGTGTCCTCCGAGGCCGTCACCCTGCACATCGTGCCGCCGCCGTCGGTCGAGGGCATCGACCCCGAGCCGGTGTGCATCGAGCAGGGCGACCGCGGCCTGATCGTCACCGGATCGGGCTTCCTGACCCTGGGCGCGAGCTGGCCCACGGTCACCATCGGCGGCGTGGAGGTCACCGTCGAGGCGGTGTCCGACTGCGTCGACATCGAGGGCCTGGCCGACGCGCAGAGCTGCTCGACGATCGAGATCACGCTGGCGCAGGACGCGCTGGATCCGGGCGCGCAGCCGGTGGTCGTGACCAACCCCGAGACCGCCCAGTGCGCCTCCGTCGAGCTCGTGGAGCTGGCCGTGGTGCCCGCGCCCGCGACCCTGTCCCTGGAACCGCAGCCGATCTGCACCGAGCAGGGTGAGAACATCCTGCTGCTGACGGGCACGGGCTTCCTCCAGATCGGGGCCGACGTCCCCGAGGTCCTCCTCGGCGGCGTCCCGGCCGCCTCCGTGGCCATGGTGGACGGCTCCTGCACGGCGGTCCCCGGCACCGAGGGCGCCGTCTCCTGCACCGGGATGGAGATCACGGTGGCCCAGGGCGATCTGCCCCCCGGCCTTCATGAAGTGGAAGTGATCAACCCGGATCCGGCGGGCTGCACCAGCCTCCCCGAGGGCCAGACCATCGAGGACGCGGTCATGCTGTCGGTCGTCCCGCCGCCGGCGATCGCCCTGATCCAGCCCAACCCGGTCTGCCTGTCGCAGACCGACATGCGCATCACCCTCACCGGCACGGGCTTTTTGCAGGTCGGCGAGGAGCTTCCCTCGGTGACCGTGGGCGCCGTCGCGCTCTCCGACGTCACCCTGACCGACGGCACCTGCGAGCCCGTCGAGGGTGTCGCGGACGTGTTCAGTTGCACGCAGTTGAGCGGCACGCTCCCCATGGGCTCGCTTTCGGTGGGCAGCAGCTACCCGGTGACCATCACCAACCCGGATCCGGCGGGCTGCTACAACTCCGAGACCATCGAGCTCGAGGTCGCGCCCCCGCCCGACGTCACGGGCATCACCCCCGCGCAGATCTGCTCCGGCGGCGGCGTGTTCACCGTCACGGGCACCAACCTGCAGGGCATCAGTGCCTATCTCATGGATCCCGACGGCGGCACGGTCGAGCCGTCCTCGATCACCGTCAACCCCGAGGGCACCGAGGCCCTGATCGCGTTCGCGGCCGGCCTGCGGACCACCACCTACAGCCTGCACGTCACCGGCGCGGGCGGGTGCTCGGACATGCTCGCCTCGGCGATCACCGTCAACCTCGGCCCGGTGGTCTACTACATGGATCCCCCCGCCGTGTACAACGGCATCTCCATCCGCGCGACGATCTACGGATCGGGCATCACGGGCGTCCCCAGCTCGGTCACCGTGGCCCCCGCCGGCGGCGGCACGGAGACCCCGCTGCTCGACGTCGCCTGGGATCCCCTGCGCCCCTCCCGCATCATGGCGACGATCCCGTCGGGCCTCGACGCGGGCTCCTATGACGTGTTCGTCCGCGGTGTCGGCGGCTGCGACTCCTTCCTGCCCGAGGGACTGACGGTCGTCTCCGAGGCCACCATCGCGCTGCTGGATCCGCCCATGAACCCGCCGTTCGGTCAGGAACTGACCAACGTCGCGGTGAACGTGCTGGCCAAGACCGACGCCGACCTGCTCGCCGGCGAGGTCAACTTCCTGGCCACGCCGCGGGTCTACCTCTCCAACACGTCCCTGCAGACGGCCGAGCCGCTCAAGGCCGTCGTGTTCAACTCCACGAGCCAGCTCTCGGCCGTGGTGCCGTCGCTGCCCGCGGGCGTCTACGACCTGGTCGTGATCAACCCCGGCGTCCCCGCCACCGTGGGCTACGCCGAGGCCGCCTACGAGGCCGTGGTCGTCGCGCCGCCGGTCATCATCGACGCCCTGCCGACCAAGATCAACAAGGAGGCCGGTCAGGACCTCGTGATCTACGGCCAGAACTTCTTCAACCCGGTCGTCGTCCTCGAGTGCGAGGACGGGACCCTGCCGCCGGTGGTGCTCAACGCCGGGCTCTCCACCTTCACCGAGCTGCACGTGGTCATCGACGCCTCCCTGGTCTACAACGGCGCGGTCTGCGTGGTTCGTGTCACCAACAGCGTCGACGGCACCTGGGATGAGTACTTCTCGGTCTCGGTCACCACACCTGCGGGCAACATCAGCCCGTTCCGCCCGAGCTTCCTGACGCAGCCCGAGCTGATCTCCAACCTCAACACCGGACGCCGCGCCCCGGGCCTGGCCTACGGCCGCGCCACGCGCAAGGCCCAGTTCCTGTACGCCATCGGCGGCGACGACGGCACCTCCGCCGGAGCCATGGACACGGTGGAGGTCGCCAACCTGGGCCGCTTCGGCGAGATCGGCGCCTGGCGCACCCTGGGCAACCCGCTGCCTTCGGGCCGCACCCTGGCCCAGGCCCGCTCCCTGGGCAGGTTCGTCTACCTGCTCGGTGGCCTGGAGACCACCGGCACCGCCACCGACGAGATCCTCCGGGCCCAGATCCTGGATCCGCTGGCCGTGCCCGAGCTCGTCGACGTCAACCTGCAGTTCGCCGCGCTGGGCAACGGCCTGGCGGCGGGCTCCTGGACCTACGTGATCTCGGCGGTCCTGCCCGCGGCCGACGCGGACAACCCGGGCGGCGAGACGCTGCCCTCCGAGGCGGTCACGCTGTACGCTCCCGAGGTGCCCGACGGCGTCGAGATCTCCCTGACCTGGAACACGATGTACGGCGCCGACTTCATGACGCCGGCCGCCGAGTACCGCATCTACCGCACCCAGAACCCCAACGAGGGCGCCGGCGAGCTTCGGCTGCTGGCCGTGATCC
>PHBF01000060.1 GCA_002841905.1 Deltaproteobacteria bacterium HGW-Deltaproteobacteria-17 | reverse complement strand
CTCGCGCGCGACCGTAGGCCGTCGTGCCACATCCTTCTCCGGCGCAGGGAGCAGGTGGCCGTCGGGGCCGATGAGCCCCGAGGAGATCATGTCCTTGACGAAGAGGATGTCCGCCGAGGACTTCACCAGGGCGTAGCGGCCGGTGGGGTCGCCCGGGACCAGGTACAGCGTGCTGTAGAACCCGACGCCGTCGAGGCAGGTGGCCTGTCGCAGCACACCCGTGTCGCGGTCCCACAGGATGGTGAAGCCGCGATACCCGTGTTGAATGAAATTACCCCAACCCGCATTCATGTCCCAACTCTCGGCCCAGGAGACCAGGCTGGGGAAGTCCTCGCCGATGGGGGTGACGCCGTTGGGAAAAGGCCCGGGCCAGGGCAGCGTCGTCTCGGCGCCCGTGTTCAGGTCGTGGGACAGGAAACGGTATTCCTCGTCATATTTTTTCACGTAGAGCACTTGGTCGTCCATGGTGGGCCAGTCCGTCCAGGTGCGGGCGTGCTCGGGGTCGTATGAATCCCACACCCATTCCGGAAGTTCGCCGTCGATTCGCCAGTACCGGCTGGCGATACTCGCTTCGCCGTTCTCGGGCCAATCGTTGTAATAACAAACCACGTACTTGTGCCGACCGTATCGCCTATCCAGCCGACAGGCGCGGTTCATATAGGCCGCGTCGACTCCGCTTCCAAGGATTTCGATTTCTCCAGTGGACAATTGAAAATGATAGATGTTTACGAATTGACGCTGGGTCGCTTCATCATTCCAGAAACAGGACAACAACAAGCGATGATGATCGTAATCGATCGAAATCAAATCCAACAAACCGAGGTGGTCCTCACAGTCGGGGGTGAAAAAGGTAGGGAACATGCTAGATACTTCTTCTAAAACTCCAGTATCCAGCGAGTATTTTAGGAGTTTGGGGGAAGGTCGGACACCTGTATCCTCCGGCAGCCAGTAATAATTGGCCGTGAACCAAATGGCTCGCTCAGTCTCTTCAAAGACGATTTCAGCTTGAACACGGTATTTGTAATCCAGTTGAAACAGGGGAGTGGTTTGTCCCGTCTCGAGATGATAGGCGTTCATCGTCGTGATGTAATTGGAATAGTTGAAGATGGGCACCCACACGTACGGGTAGTACGCCCCATAGGTCCACAGTCCCTGACCAATCGCCCGTTGGTGGGGGTCGGTCGCGCAGCCCGGCAAAGGAATGTACGCATCGGGATCGACGTCGGCGTCGGGGCCGTCGGTCACGTCCACCACGTCCACCACATCGGAGACGTCCACCACGTCCACTTGGTCCGGCACGTCCGGTCCCGCGTCGTGGCCGGGTCGCGCGGGGGAGTCGCAGCCAGCAAACGCAAGACAAGCAAGACAAAGAAGTATCAACCCGATTCGCCGCATGGAACCACTCCTTCACTGCACCTGCACGAACGTCTCCCAGCCGGTCCACTGCCCGTCGATCTGCTGGTATGCCTTGAGGTTCACGCCTCCATTCCTTGATAGCAAATTTCTACGGATTGACAACACACCTTCTGCAACCGGAGACTGTCGTCAGATCGTCTTCAGTCGGCAGTCCATTCCCTCCTCGATTCCGCTTCCTTTCTGACGAGCCGCAACTCCCAATTCGCAAGGGCGTCGAATTGATTTGAGTCCGGCTGTCTCGGTGCGAGAAAACATGAAATTTGCGGAAAATCTGCAAATTTACCTTGACTGAAGCCAAGGAGGGAATATTCTGTGCCTGTATTTGACGAAACTTTCCGATTTTCTGGATTCTACATCGCGAGGCGCGGCATGCTGATCGAATTTGAAGTGGGCAATTTTCGTTCGTTCCGGGACCCGGCGGTGCTCAGCCTGGCCGCCGCAGGCCTCAACGGTCACGAGGACAACGTCTTCGAGGCGGGTCGCTATCGACTTCTTCCATCGGCCGCCCTCTATGGGCAGAACGCCGCCGGGAAGTCCAACCTCCTCCTGGCCCTGGTGTTCATGCGGAACTTCGTGCTGGCTTCATCCAAGGACACGCAGGCGAAGGAACCCATATATTTGGAGCCCTTTGAGTTGGATGTTGGGACCCGCGAGCAACCTGCCCGCTTCGAGGTACGGTTCCTCCTTGATGGCGTCACCTATCGCTATGGCTTTGAGGCTGATCGTCATCGGATCCGGGCCGAGTGGCTGTTCCAGGCGACGAAAATTCAGGAGACGAAGTTGTTCACACGTGAGAATCAGGAGATAAAGGTCGGAACGAAATTCCCCGAAGGAGTTGCATTTAAGGCCTGGACCCGCGAGAATGCATTGTTCCTCTCGGTGGTAGCACAGTTCAACGGCCCCATCTCCACCCGGATCCTGTCCTGGTTCAACACCATGATCCTATTTCACGGACTTGCGAAGGGCCGAGCCACACGTTCGAGGGAGATGCTTGAAAGTCCAAAACAAAAGAAGAAACTCATGTCCCTGATGAAGAAGGCAGATTTGAATATCCAAGATCTGCGGATCATGAAACAGCCTGGTGAGTTTATATTCATGGGGTCTTCCGCATTTCTCGGCAGCGTGCATACCCTGTATGACGGGGACCGTCGCGTCGACAAAGTCGTGCTTGACTTCGATGCCGCCGAGTCCCACGGCACAAAGAAGTTCTTCCAGATCGCTGGTCCCGTCCTCGACGCGCTCGAGCAAGGGGCCGTGATGATCGTCGACGAGTTTGATTCCCAGCTTCATCCGTTGCTATCCTTGGCGCTCCTCCACCTGTTCCATTCCCCCGAGACTAACCCCCGCCATGCGCAGTTGATCTTCGCCACCCACGACACGCTCCTGTTGCGGCACGGCAGGCTGCGTCGGGATCAGATCTGGTTCGTCGAGAAGGATCGCCAGGAGGGCTCCCGCCTCTATTCGCTCGCCGAGATCAAGGTCCGCAAGGACGAGGCCTTCGACAAGAACTACCTCGATGGACGATACGGCGCTGTCCCCGCCCCGGATTTGGGAAACTATCTGCAGGACCTGCCATGAAGCGGCCAACGACGGATCACCGGAGAAATGCCTGGGAGAAGATGCGGGAGACCGGACGACGGCCCACAGATGCTCGACCCGCTTGCAGGCGCTACCTGATCGTCTGCGAGGGGGAGAAGACGGAGCCCAATTTCTTCAAGAGCTTGGCCGAAACCCTGGACTGGGACCAGGTCCAGGTGGAGGTCGACCCGACGGGAATGAACACCCAGTCCCTCGTAGAGCGTGCCCGCAAAAGGAAGTCGGAAAAGAACCAACTCGGGGTTGCCAGCTTCGACGAGATCTGGGTCGTCTTCGACAGGGACAGTTTCAAGTCGGATCAGTTCGACAACGCCATCAAGAGTGCGGAGGCAGCCGGTATGAAGGCGGCGTGGTCCAATGAGGCCTTCGAATTGTGGTATGTGCTTCACTTCGAGTTCCGGAACTCGGGAATGTCGCGAAGAGACTATCGCCGCGTGCTGACCAGACACTTGAAACAGCGTTACAAGAAGAACGATCCCGAGATGTACGACAAGCTGGAGGAATTGGGCAACCAGTCCCTAGCGATCCGCTACGCCAAGAGTCTGGACAAGGCACGAATCGCCGATAAACAGCCGCCCTCCGCGGCGAATCCCTGCACGCTGGTGTACAAACTGGTCGAGAGACTGCAGGCATTTGAAAGTTGAAAATATAATATTGATTGTTTGGCCACCCAGCTTGGCCGGGCGGTGATCCGTCACAACTTTCCGATGTGTGCCGCCAGCTCAAGACCCAGAGCATGCTGTCTCTCCGTGAGCCACCGCAACAGGAAAAGAAAATCTTGTCTCTTTGCCTCCGATTGGCGGAGGGCGGTCGCGTGTTTCTCCCAAATGATGCGAAGCAGGGAGGCGACAGAATCCTCCACCGGCTCGCGGTCGTACTCTGGCCAACCACTGTCCCCGCAACTCAGTGCGCTCCGAAGTACGCCAATACCCTCCAAGCGCTGCTGGGTCGCGGCTTCTCCGAGGAGCCATTGCGTCACCGCGACGAGGTGTCTTTGGGAGACTCGTTCTTGAGAAATCCATTGCCTTATTGACGGCCAAAACTCGGCCGCGACTTTCGCGTGCTTTTCTTTCCAGAGAGGCCGAGTGTAGCGGTGAACGCCGAACAACGCCTGCCACGTTTCCACCCCCGATTCCCAACTCTTTTCGGCCGGTAAGCTCTTTGTCTTTGTGATGAAGGAGACCGCCAAGTTCAGGTTTTGCTGGGAGAGTGGATCGTCCGACAGCAATTTCTCGAAGAAAGAGGTGAGGAACACCTCCGCCCAATGATGGGCCTCGGCTGGCAAAGCCAGGATTCGTTCCCAGTACTCACAGGGTTGTTCTTCAGGCGTCATCATGGTCACGGCCAAGGCCGATTGTTCCAGAAGCCAACGCGCCTCGTTGTCAGGATACCTGTGCAGATATTTCCTGGGCTTTGAGGCGACAACAGTTGTCCAATGGTTGAGGCTGTTATGAAGAAACCGAACCCGATAGGCTCTCTCCTCCGATGTGGGTGCCCCCAGAAGATCTCCGACTGCTTCATGGGCAACTTGTATGAGTTTGAAATCCAGCTCACGACCCTTCGAATGGGTGCGCCAAAGATCCTCCAGATCCTGGGAATCAAATGGAATACCCATCTCAGACCAATTGGAAGCGGGCATCTCTGAACGCCCTTCAGAGAAGGCATCCATGCGCGATTGAGACCACTGTTCGAGTTTGTGCAGCGCCGCGTGGACATCGGTTGGTTGGACTTGACCTTCGTGGTCAAGGGACATGCGGTGCAGGAAATACAGGCGATTGCGAACGGCGGCATGATCGAACACCAGTCTGCGCAGGCGCTGCAAGTCGTCAAACCGAGCAGGGGTCATCGACGCTGCGCGGCGTATGAGAAGTCCAACGGCTGTGTTGTGAAAGGAAAACGCCAGCCGTGCGACCATTCTCCGCAATTCAATGTCCTTTGGGCTGCGCTGCCAAAGAGCCACCAGGGCCTCGGCGGCGAAGCAGTCCCAAGTCCAGTCGAGAACATTCGTGTGAACATCATTGGGGCTCCGAGGCAGCTCGTTTGTCACGATTTCTTTGAGCGTTTCACGACACCAATCCAGCAACTCCGGTTGTGCATCGACCCAGTCGTAATGGAGGCACAACAACACCGCGATTCCGCCGGCCAGTGCGTTGGCTGTTGCTCCAGCAGCGAACGGTCGATCCAACTCATCAAGGTTGGCCGATTTCTCCAGAGCAACCGGTGAGGTCGTAAGCCCGACTTGGCTTTGCATAGCGGCCTCGATGCGATTCAGGGTATCGACGAGCTGCTGCAATCCGGTATCAGGTAGACTCGCTTTTTCTTCGAGCAAACGCCGACAACGATCAGGGAGAAAATGCAGTGTCATCACTTCTTCGTGGACAGCAATCTCCTCTCGCATGGAGTGATATCGCTCTTCAAGCGCGATGTTCACTATTGCAGTCGCACCATCCCGATTATCGACCAATCGATAATTTTCCTTGTTGAACAACATCACGAGTGGCTCAAGTATACCGTGCTCCCTTCCAGGCGGCATCTTCTCGAGTCGGTCTTTCCATTTCACTGCTTCGTTTGTCAAGAATTCGCAAACGTTCTCGTTTTCCTGGAACAATTGGAGCGCGACATCCCGGAGGCCGATTCGACGATGGGGCAGCGTGCCAAACTCGTGCACGAGTCTTCGAGTTGATTCTGATTCGAATGGGGAGACCAGTATTGAATTTGTTCGCCGATGCATCAGAATCTGAGTATCCCACAGATAGAGCTCCGGGATGCCGAGCAGTGGCAGGAGTGGACCCTCGAACAGCGATTGTTTTTTTCGGCCAACGTCGAGCAGAACTTGAAGCATCGGCACGGACCGTGCCCGGTCCAGGACCGCTTGAACCATTGGGCCGACGTCCGCCTCGGAGTCGATCGCTGCGTAAAGGTGCTGTTCCAGCGCCATCAGTGCAGAAGTCACCACGTCACTTGGCAGAGGAAGGCCTAGTCCCGCAGACCAGCCGAGGGTTCGTGTGTCGCCCACGAACGTTTGCGGTACGCCGCTTATGCTCGTGTGCAACAGTCCTGAAGATCCTGGGTCGTAGATGAACTGGTCATTGACTCCGTTCTCCTCTCGACGCTGTCGCCACCGATTTGCCTGGTAATCCACGAGCCGGGCGATGGTCTCGAGACCTTCGGCGAAGTCATACTGGAGCAGGTCGCGGAAGGGGCCCCGGAAATGGCATGGTGGGGTCCAAGATCCACGTGGGCTCGCCAGGTCGATAGAGGATTCGTCTAAGGAGTCACTGAAAGAATCTCTGCGGGGCCGGGCGGACAGCAGACACGCCAGGATGACCTCCCGGGCGATCTCCGGTCTTTGGCCCATCAGGGGGCGGAGTGCTTGCCCATCCAGAACGGCAGACCGGAAGTCATCGTCAACAGGGTTTCTTGGACCGTCAGGGGCGATAGCCCGCAGAGGTTCATCCGGCTCGAAGTCGAAGTCCATGCTTTCGTCCCGAGACCAGGACGGGTCGTCAGGCTCCTGCACAGTCGATCGCTCTGCAACCCGGAGCGCGAACGCGGTCACCTCTTCCTCGCGCTCGGGGACTCCCGCCAGGGCCACCGAGAAAAGCTTCTGGCGGTACTTCCGATCACCCCAGCGGTTTTGAACAGCCAGTTGACCGAGCAGCAGTCCGAGCTCGGCGGCTTCCCGCCGGAGGCTGAATCCTGACGGGCTGTACTTCAGCCACAAGGACGCCACTTTTTCGACACGCTCGGGGGCCGCCAGAATCGCGCGATCGCGGTGAGTGTGCAGGAAATGCAGGACGGCGATCCAATATGTGACGACAGGAGAACGGTAATGCGCTGCGACCAAGGTGGGATCAACTCCCAAGGAGCGTCCTACGTCGAGCATTTTGGGGTCGGGCCGGGTTGCAGAGGCCAGGAATCGACCCAGCAGGCGATTCAAAAGACCAGTGTCCGGTGACAACAGATCTCGTGCGATCAACTCCAGGTGATCCCGCGAATTGACCGAGAAGAAGATGGATTCTAGTAACAAATCGGCGATCGAGTCGCCACCTGCTTCCTTGAGAGTCCGCAACAAGGCGTTCCACCCTTCCGCGTCCTGATTCTCGTCGAGGAGGTGGATTCCCAGCAGGCGGATTGCGCCGTGCCACAGGGGAGAATCAAGACGAGTCCGAAGGTACTCGAGGAGATCCTCCTCATGGTTGCGCAGCATACGCAGCCGTGCCCAGTCCGCGTACAGATCATGTGCGAAGCGCACGTGCCTTCGATCGTCGGTGACGCAAATACGATCCCGCTCGAGTTCGTCGAGCACCGAGAAGTCACCGAGTTGAGGATCGGTGATGGAAATCGCAGGTTTGAGTTGATCGGCCAGCAGCTCCCCCAGTCTCAGAAGAAATGCTTCTCGCGCGAGCTTCCTTGGGCCTATTCCCACCTCAGTGTCCCAGAACCAGGAGGCGATGCTCGTTTCGCCTTGGAAATGGCGTACGTCGAGAACATCGCCAGCCGTAATCCGTCTTGCGATGAGGTCCAGAATCTTGAGGTTGTTCAACAATGGGGTCAAACGGGGTTCCCTAATAAGACGCCGGGCCGCGGGCATGGCGTCCCACACCGGCTCAAGATCTTCAGGGCTGGGGGCTGTGCATTCATGAGTATTCCAGGCAGAAGGATCGATGCCGTTGGTGGTGAGCTGGTCCTTGAGTCGCGGCCACGCCACCGTCTGACAGGTGATCACCAGGTCGCAGCGGGCTCCGTCACGTCCAACCTGGAGGACATCGACCAAGTTGGCGAAAAGGGACATTGCGGAGGATTCGAAAACACGATCCAGGCCATCCACGACCAGGGTTCTGGGCCCCGTGATCTCATGGAACACGGTCTCGACCGGCAGACCGCGCATCCAGTCGGATTGAAGCGCCGCCAGGTCGGGACGAGCGAGCGACGCGCCGTCGAGCCACATGGTCAGTCCGCCCGATTCATCCCGGTGCTCGGTGAGGTTGCGCACCAGCGCGGATTTCCCAACTCCCGAGGACCCGAGGACGACAAGGACGTGCGACGACATGAGGATTTTTTCCATTGACTGGAGTGCTTGGTGTCTGACGAGGTGTACTCCTCCGATTTTGTCGTGCACCCGGCGGCGGGCCGCTTCGGACTGCTTCCTGATGTTCTGCACGGCTTGCTGCTGGGTTGGCAGGGTCGCCTCCAGATTGTCGAGACGATGGCCGTGCTCGACGACCTTGGCCAAGATGAACTGATGCCATTTACCGAGATGTACCAGTCCATGGCTGGCGGCCCATTGGCGCAGCGATTCTGCGCTCCTGGTGGCGACCGAGTGTAGACCCGAGGCAGTGAGGAAACGCTCGTGGGCGTGAGGTTTCGATGCAGCCTCCAGCACGTAATAAACGAGCACTTGCATGAACTCCTCGGCAGGGAAAGCATGGAGTTTGGAATCTTCCGCAATGCGGGTTTTCAGTCGTTCAGCCATCTGGGGTGCCGAGTCGAGGTCGGTCAACCACTTGACGGACCCGAAGAAGTCTGACCAGGTCGAGTTCGCGTCGTGTGTCTCGATGACCTCGAGGATTTCCCGTGCTCGCTTTTCCTTCGCAGCCGTCGAGTTATCTAGGTCCTTGCGGAGATTCGCTTCGAAGAGGTGGCGAACCGCCTGCGCGAGTTGACCGACTGCCTGTTCGCGGGCCTCGGGGTCCATGTCATGGAGCGTCGACCATGTTCGTAGCACGTCTACTTCCAGGTCCCGCCGCGACGATTGGGAGGTTTGCCTTACTCCGGTCGCGTGTGAAGTCGTCTGCTTCTTCATGCTCGCCGTTGTGGCAAACACCATGCGGACTCGCCGGTCAGCCTTGCGGTGGTACTGATAGGAGAGAAGAAAGTTGAATATCGACTCCCACACGGCAGGGGATCGGGCATTGACCGATTCGTTCAGGGCTTTGATCTGACTTTCAGTGACCTCTTGAATGCAGCCTTCCGGGCTGATGATGAACCGGTCGAGATCTTCACGCCCCTCGACCACGAGCACTTCGTCCTCGCCGAGCTCCAGCCATGCCATTGTCGAATAGAGTATTTGCGTGAAGTACCCGAGGATGCTCGCGTTCGCAGCACGTTCAAGCCCGCCGAGAGCTTGGAGAATTGAATGCATCGCTTCTTTCGGGAGTTGGGATTGATCATCAGACATGGGAACACCTTCCTTCAACGAGCCGCACAAGTCAATCGGACTTCATGTCAAGGCCACAGGGGCTCGTTTCAACAGATAACTAGTGTTTGTTGCGCATTTTCGTCAGTTACCATGGTTACTGGATGGCAAGTGCCATTGGGTCATAGGCGGAAGAGGGCATGTAAAAAAGCGAGCAATTAATTTTCGAAAAAAGTATTGACAAGTTTTTCGGCATGCGATAGGCGGCGGGAGTTGTTACATATGCGTCCTGTGGACGCTTGCGGATTCGGTCTTCGAATCCATTTCAATCACCCCACCTGTCGGGAATGGGTCCCCGCAGGCAGTTGGACCACGAGAAAGGAGTCATTGTCGTGGATGCAATCGTAACGTTTACCAAAGAGGATTACACCAGGGAAGGACGTCGGCACAGCAGCGACCGGATCGACCGGGAGTGCCAGGAGATGAGCGAGCAGTGGCGCCGGGACCTGCCGGTGCTGCAACGCTATGGCCAGACCCGGGCGCGCTATGACCTGTTCCTGCAGTTGATGGACAAGCACCGGTTGCTCCGGGAGAAGCGCCCCCAGGGTCTCGCGGAGAAAGAGGAGCTGGTGCGGGAGCGCAACGATCAGGTCGAGACGGGCTGGGAGCTCGCCTCCCAGGCCGTGAGCGTGCTGACGCCCGTCGCCCGTGAGGACGCCGACTGCGCCTCCCGCCTGAAGCTGGCCATGCCAGCGGGGGATCTGGACCTGGCGCGGGCCCTGGGGTCGCTTTCGGCCCTTCTCGTGGAGAAGGCGGGCCAGTATCCGGCCGAGGCCGAGATCCCGGCGCTCGTGGCGGCGATGCGACCGGTGCAGGAACGGCTGACGGTGATCTTCGGCCTGGTGGACGAGGCCAAGGGACGTCCCGTGGCCGACACCGCCGAGATCGACGAGCTCGACGGCCGCCTGTACCGGATGATGGTCGACGTCAACGCGGCCGGGCGCCGCGCCGTGCGGGCGGGCC
>PHBF01000059.1 GCA_002841905.1 Deltaproteobacteria bacterium HGW-Deltaproteobacteria-17 | reverse complement strand
GGAGGGCGCGCTCCATCTTGCGGCGCCAGGCGATGTCCTGGGTGTAGAAGGCGATCTTTTCGATCTTGCCGTCGGCGTCCTTGACAGCGTAGGCCGTGTAGGAGAGCAGTTTTTCGCCCTCCTCGCGCTCGAGGTGCTCGGTCTGCCCGCTGACCAGGATCTGGTCGCGCAGTTTGCGGAAGATCTCGAACTCCTCGCCCTTCAGATCCTGGATGTTTTTATTGACGATGTCGACCAGCAGCTCGTCGACCTGTTTGCACAGCGCAGTGTTCGCGTCCCGGACCTTGCCGGTGGCGTCGACCAGGATGATGCTCTCCGTGGCCGCGTTGATGAGCACGCGCAGCAGCGCCTCGGAGGCGGCCAGCTCCCGTTGCTTGAGATCGAGATCGGCGTAGGCCCGCTCCAGCTGGTTGTGCGCGAGCAGGCGCTTGGCCTCGGCCTTGCGCAGCAGGGCGATGGCCAGCACGCCGGCGGTCAGGCCACCGAGGGTGATCAGCGCGATGAGGATGGCGAAGAACTGGGCGCGACTGTTCACGGCGTTCAACACGGTCGTCATCTCGTGGTCGGCCCCCATCAGCCCCACGATCCGGCCGTCGCGGTCCCGGATGGGCAGATAGACGCTCATCAGGCTGCCCCACTGCTCGCTCTGGCTCTCCTGGACGACCTCGCCGTTGGCGGCCATCACCCGGTTCCAGCCTTCGATCTCCGTGGTGTCGGTGACCTCGCCCAGCGAACTGAAGCCCTCGGAGCCGGGTTCCTGGCCGTCGACCACGTAGATGAGCTTGCCCTGGGGCCCCATGGCGGTCGTGTACAGGTATTTGAACCCCAGTTGAATACGCACCTGGTTCAAATAAGATTGAAACTGTTTATAATAAGGATCCGACGGATCCTGCGTCTGCGTCAACTTCACGAAGCGGTCCACGTCGATCTGCGGCATGATCGACACCAGGGAATAATGCGCGCGCTGGGCGATCTCGCTGCGGACCCGACGGTCGGTATTCCTATATACCATGAGGAAAAGGAAGATGTTCGAGATCAGCGTCACTGCCAGCAGCACGGACGCGAGGATGGAAGTGAGCATGCGTTGGTTCTTGTGCGACATGAGTTCTCCAAGATTCGACCGATGATTTTCCGCGAATTGTCTGACTGAGTCAATCCTTGATTTCGAAGGCCTCGTCCTGGGCTTCGGGTAAGAGAAAAACTTACGTGAGGGGTGGGATGTAGTTTTCAGCTTTACTTTTACCCGGATTGTGCTAGTACGAACCTCGCGTCTTTTTTTCGTTTTATTTGTACGATTGCACGAGGTTCGAAATGACCCCACAGGAATTGGATAACATGCGGCGCAGCGAGCTTCTGACCCTGGCCAAGAAAATCGGCGTCAAGGGCTTCTCCCGTCTGACCAAGTCGGAATTGATCCAGAATGTTCTCGAGGCGGTTGAAAAAGGCGGGGATGTCCTGAAAAAGGAAATCAACAAGTTCATGAAGCAGTCCTCCGGCGGTTCCACCGTGGAAAAAACTGTCAAGAAGGCGGAGACGCCTGCGGCAACGCGGACCAAAACCGCGACGGGGGCGCAGGCCCGGGCCAGGGAAGTGTCCGCGAGCGACGAGTCGCCCGGCGCCGAGACGCCCGAGCCGGTCGTCGCGCCCAAGGTCGCCTTGAACGTGCACCCCCGCAAGGAGCCCACGGCCAACGAGCCCGCCGACGAGCCCGACGCCGAGGCGCAGGCCCGCACCAGCATCGCCGCGATGCGCTATGCGGATCCTCCGCTGTACCAGCGCGGCCAGCTCGTGCTGCCCGAGCAGCTCCGCGACATCGACTCGAATCTGCCCGACCTGCCCATCGGCTACGGGGACGGCAGCATCCACCTGATGCCCCGGGACCCCAAGTGGCTGTTCTGCTACTGGGACGTCTCCGAGGAGAAGCGCGCCTCCTCCGGCAAGTACGGATACGGCCGCCTGTACCTGCGCCTGCATGACGTCACCCACGTCATCTTCAACGGCACCAACTCCTGGTCCGTCCACCAGTTCGCGCTCAACGAGGAGGCGCGCTGGTGGTACATCCCGGTTCCGGCCGAGGGCCGCCATTTCATGGCCGAGCTGGGCTACCGCATGCCCGACGGCACCTGGAACAGCCTGGGCACCTCCGACGCGGTCATCCCCCCGCCGGGCTCCCAGAGCCCCTGGGTCCACGACGTGTTCGTCTCCCTGCCCTTCGACCAGCCGCTGCCCGTCGCCGAAGGCGCGCCGGCCCGCTGGCTCGAGAACTCCCTGGGCGAGGGACGCGGCATCCCCGACCGCCATGAGCTGCCGCAGCCGCCGCTGTGGGGCACCCCCGTCAATCCGCCCTCCCTGCAGCCGTTCCACTTCGGCGTGGGCGCGGCCCCGACGAGCCCCGGCGTGTCCTCCTTCGTGCAGATTCGCAACGACAAGAACGACCTGCTGTCGGAGTTCCCCCTGGTGGTGAACGCCGCGCTGCGCGTGTTCGGCGCCACCTCCCCCGAGGTGCACCTCGAGATCGACGGTCTTCCCCACGAGCTGGCCGCCGACGGCACCTTCACCGTGGCGTTCCCGTTCCCGGACGGCTCCCAGGCCCACCGCGTGACCGCGCGCGGCGTGGATGGCACCGAAAAGACCGTCCAGATCTCGTTTCACCGTTCCGCTCACTGAGCCGAGCGCGCCCCCGCGCAGGCTCTTGACCACTCACGATCGTTTCGGGCCCTGTACCATTTCCGGGTCCAGGATGGACTGGAGAACCGCACATGTACAAAGGATATCTGGCTCTTGTACTGCATGCCCACCTGCCGTTCGTTCGTCACCCCGAATACAGTGACTTCCTCGAGGAGGACTGGCTGTACGAGGCGATCACCGAGACGTACATCCCCCTGCTGCTGAGCTTCGAGCGCATGCGCAACGACGGCGTGCCGTTCAAGATGACCATGTCCCTGACACCGCCGCTTCTGTGCATGCTGGCCGACCCCGTGCTGCAGCTGCGCTACACGCGCCGCATCGAGACCCTCGTCGAGCTCGCCGAGAAGGAGCTGGTCCGCACGCAGGACAACGGCCACATGCAGTACCTGGCGCGGTACTACCATCAGCAGTTCCTGGAGATCCGCGACTACTGGCGCTTCTGGGACGGCCACCTGATCAACGCCTTCCGCAAGTTCATGCAGACGGGCGATCTCGACATCATCACCTGCGGCGCCACCCACGGCTACCTGCCGCTGATGCGCAAGTCCCCCGAGGCCGTCAACGCCCAGATCGCCGTCGCCGTGGAGACGCACCAGCGCTACCTGGGCACCAGCCCCACGGGCATCTGGCTGCCCGAGTGCGGCTACTTCCCCGGCGTGGACCAGGTGCTCGCGCGCCACGGCATCCGCTACTTCGTCATGGACGCCCACGGCGTGCTGTTCGCCCATCCGCGGCCGCGCTACGGCAACCACGCGCCGATCTATGCCGCCGGCTCCGGCGTCGCCGCCTTCGCCCGCGACATCGAGACCTCCCAGCAGGTGTGGAGCAAGGAATCCGGCTACCCCGGCGATCCGATGTACCGCGAGTTCTACCGGGACATCGGCTACGACCTGCCCTTCGACTACATCGGCGCCTACGTCCAGCCCGACGGCAAGCGCAAGAACATCGGCATCAAGTACCACCGCATCACGGGTAAGACCGATCACAAGGAACTTTACGATCCCTACTGGGCGCGCGAGCGGGCCGCCATGCACGCGGGCAACTTCATGTTCAACCGCGAGCGGCAGATCGAGTTCCTGCGCTCGGCCATGGATCGCCCCCCGGTCGTGCTCGCCCCGTACGACGCGGAACTGTTCGGGCACTGGTGGTACGAGGGTCCGTGGTGGATCGAGCTGCTGTGCCGCAAGATCGCCTACGACCAGAAGACGTTCCGCCTGACCCACATGCGCGAATACCTGTCGATGCACCCCGAGCAGCAGGTCGCCGTGCCGGCCGAGAGCTCCTGGGGCGCCTCGGGCTATCACGAGTACTGGCTGTCCGACGTCAACGCGTGGATCTATCCGCACCTGCACAAGGCGGCCGAGCGCATGACCGAGATCGCCCGGCGCTTCTACCACACCGATTTCCTGCATGAGCGCGTGTGCAACCAGATGGCCCGCGAGCTGCTCCTGGCCCAGGCCTCCGACTGGGCGTTCATCATGAAGAGCGGCACCATGGTCGAGTACGCCGAGCGCCGCACGGTCAACCACATCCGCCGGTTCACGCGCTTCTACAACGAACTGAACTCCGGCCACATCGATGAAAACTGGCTCAACCGCGTCGAAGCGCTGGACAATATCTTCCCGTTCGTCAATTTCCGCGTGTATGCATGATTTTTTGGAGCCTATTCGTCTCCATCCTCCTCCCGTCCGCCCCCCTGCCCCCCTCGGGCCACATCCTCAAGGGTGACCTGCGCGTCTACGCCTCGCCGGCGGTGGTGCGCGACGAGGCCGGCAAGATCCGCGGCGACGGCCGTTACGCCATCCTGGCGAAGGGGGAGCGATGCCGCGAGGGCTTCTGGTGGAAGATCGCGCCCGGCTACTGGCTGTGCTCGGGCTGGTTCGTGCCCGGCAACGACGCCCCGGGGCGGCTCGAGAACTGGGCCGCCCGCAACCCCGTGTCGGGCTGGGTCCGCGGCACGGGAACGCACTCCTACGTGGCGGCCACGATGGCCCGGGCCCTGGGCGGCTCCCACCGCCGCATGCGCATGCTGCGCGGCTTCCTGCCGGTCGATCAGGTGCTCGTCGCGGGCCGCCCCATGCACCGCCTCTACGAGAGCGGCTACATCGCCACGCAGTCGGTGGAGCCCTTCCCGGCGTCCCGGCTGACCTCGGTGGCGGTGACGGCCGCGGACCTGCCGCTCGGGTTCGTCATCGCCCGCGACGCCTCCACCTGGCGACGGGTGGGCGGCAAATGGGAGAAGAAGGACGCCGTGGAACGCTACACGGTGCGGCCCCTGGCCGCGGCCGAGGACGGCCACGTGTGGGTCAAAAAGGACGGCGTCGCCCTGCGCGAGGCGGACCTGCGCGTCGCCGTGGCCCCGCCCCCGCCGCCGTCCGAGGTCAAGGGCGCCGACGAGCCCTGGGTGGACGTGGACCTGAAGAACCAGATCCTCTTCGCGCTGCGGGGCAAGGCCGTCGTGCGCGTGTTCCTCATCGCGGCCGCCGCCGAGACGCCCACGGGCGTGCACCGCGTCTACTGGAAGCTGGTGAACCAGACCTTCGACCGCCAGCGCGACCGCAACGCGTATTACCTCGAGGCCGTGCCCTACGTCATCTATTTCAAGGACGCCTACGCCCTGCACGGCGCCTACTGGCACGACGCCTTCGGCACGACCGAGACCCACGGCTGCGTCAACCTCACCCCCGCCGACGCCCGGTGGCTCTTCGACTTCCTCGGCCCCGCGCTCCCCGACGGCTACATCTCCATCCGGCCCGCCGGCGGCGCCAACGGCGGCGTCATCCGTCTGCGCCGGTAGAACAGTCGGGCGCACGGGGGACCTGGCGATTCCGGGCTCTTTCCCCTTGTTTCCCAGGGTAGTTCGCAAGTGGGTCCGTGCGCCCAACCCGGGGAAACAGTCCGATTATGGATGGTCCGTCGCAGGGAATGCAGGGCCGGCCGGTGATCCGGACCGAAAAGGATTGACCCCCGCTCCGACTTCATACTAGAAGCGTTGCCGGTGGGAGGATTCACCCTCATGGATCTGCGTATCACGTCTCATCCCATACTGGCGCCGCTGCCGGAGCCTTCCGTTCCTTTCACGTTCAACGATCGCGCCTGCCTCGGGCGCCCCGGGGAGATGATCTCGTCGGCGCTCTACGCCGCGGGCGTGCACGTGTTCGGACATCACCCGCGCGACAACGGCGCCCAGGGCATCTTCTGCGTCAACGGCCAGTGCTCGCAGTGCATGGTGCTGGCCGACGGCGTGCCGGTCAAGGCGTGCATGACCCCCGTCACCCCGGGGATGCGCGTGATGCCGTGCGAGGGCCTGCCCGCGCTGCCCGACGTGACGCCGCCGGCGTCCCACCCGGCGCCGCGCTTCGACGAGACCTCGGTCACCGTGCTCATCGTCGGCGGCGGCCCCGCCGGCATGTGCGCGGCCGTGGAGCTGGGCCGGCTGGGCATCGACGTCCTGCTCATCGACGACAAGGCCGAGCTGGGCGGCAAGCTCACCCTGCAGACGCACAACTTCTTCGGCTCGGTGAAGGACTGCTACGCCGGCGTGCGCGGGATCGACATCGCCCGGATCCTGGGCGACGAGATCGCCGCGCTCCCCTCGGTGCACGTGTGGCGCGAGGCCGCGGGCGTGGGCGTGTACTCCGACGGCGCCTTCGGCATCGTCCACGGGGGCCGCTTCCGCGTCGTGCGGCCCGCCCAGGTGCTCATCGCCACCGGGGCCCGCGAGCGCACCCTGCCGTTCCCGGGCAGCGACCTGCCGGGCGTCTACGGGGCCGGCGCCTTCCAGACGCTGGTCAACCGCGACCTGGTCCGGGCCTCCCGGCGCCTGTTCGTGGTGGGCGGCGGCAACGTGGGCCTGATCACGGCCTACCACGCCCTGCAGGCGGGCATCGAGGTCGCCGCGGTGGTCGAGGCGCTGCCCGCGTGCGGCGGCTACAAGGTGCATCAGGACAAGATCCTGCGCCTGGGCATCCCGGTGCTCACCTCGCACTCGATCGTGCGCGCCGAGGGGACCGAGCACGTCTCGAGCGTGGTCGCGGCCCGCGTCGACGCCGACTTCCGTCCGATCCCGGGGACCGAGCGCCGCTGGGACGTCGACACCGTGCTCGTGGCGGTGGGCCTCTCCCCGGTGGACGAGCTGGCCACGAAGGCCAGGGAATACGGCATCCCCACGTGGTCCGCCGGCGACGCCCGCGAGATCGCCGAGGCCTCGGCCGCGATCTTCTCCGGCAAGATCGCGGGCCGGAAGATCGCCCGCGAGCTGGGGATCCTCATCGACATCCCCGTCGACTGGGAGCCCCTCGAGGAGATCCTCAAGAGCCGCCCCGGCGCCACCCACGAGATCACCCAGCAGGATCGCGGCGGCCGGGTGTTCCCGATCTTCTTCTGCGACCAGGAGATTCCCTGCAACCCCTGCGTGGACGCGTGTCCGCTTCACTCGATCCAGATCCCGGGCACCATCATGGATCTGCCCGTGTTCGAGGGCAAGTGCTCCGGCTGCGGCAAGTGCGTGCTGGCCTGCCCGGGCCTGGCGGTCTCGCTGGTCTTCGAGGACCCCGACAAGACCGCCGACACCGCGGTGGTCATGCTCGCCTTCGAGTTCGACGCCGCGCGCATCCCGGCCGGTGGACAGGTCATCACCACCGATCGTCACGGCCGCCTGCTGGGCTCCGGCACCGTCCTCGAGGTGCGAGACAAGAAGAACCAGGACCGCCGCAAGCTCGTGCGCCTGCGCGTGCCCGCCGCCGAGAAGCTCGAGGTGGCCGGCTTCCTGGTGGCCGATCCCGACTTCGGCCGCCCGCTGCAGGGCGACTGCGAATGCGGGGACCCCGCGCAGTGCGATCCGGTCGTTTGCCTGTGCGAGCGCGTGCGCCGCAGCGAGATCCTCGCCGAGATCGAGGCCGGGGTGCGCGACATGAACCTGCTCAAGGCCACCCTGCGGACGGGCATGGGCGCCTGCGGCGGCAAGAACTGCACCGAGCCGATCCTGCGCCTCTACCGGTCCGCCGGCGTGAAGACCGAGGAGGTGACGCCCCCCACGTTCCGTCCGCTGACGGCCGAAGTCCGCCTCGACGCGTTTCTGGAGGAAGAGCGATGAACGAGAAGAACACCTACGACGTCATCGTGGTGGGCGCGGGCTCGGTGGGGACGCCGGCGGCGATGTTCCTGGCCGCCGAAGGGCTGCGCGTCCTGCTGCTCGAAGGCTATGCCTCCCCGGGCCAGGGCTCGAACAAGGCCGCCATCGGCGGCGTGCGCGCCACCCACTCGGATCCGGCGAAGATCCTGCTGTGCCAGAAGAGCCTGGAGGTGTTCACGACCTGGGAGGAGCGCACCGGCGTGGACGTGGGCTGGAAGCCCGGCGGATACTGCTTCCCCGTGTACACCCGGGGACTGCAGGACCAGCTGCAGGGCATCCTGCCGATGCAGAAGAAGTTCGGCCTGGACATCGACTGGCTCGACGCCGACGCCATCGCCGAGGTCGTGCCTGGCATCGAACGCCGCGGCCTGCTCGGCGGGACCCTCTCCCCCAGGGACGGACAGGTGTCGACCCTGAAGGCCTCGGTCGCGTTCCAGCGCGAAGGCCAGCGCCTGGGCGTGGACCTCCATGTGAAGGAGCCCGTGGTGGGATACGCCGTCCGCGACGGAAGGATCGAGGGCGTGCGCACGGAGAAAAATCTTTACTTTGCACCCCGCGTCGTGATCGCCACCGGCGCCGACGCCATCGCCCACGGCCGGATGCTCAACACCCATTTCCCGGTGACCCCCGACTCCCACGAGGCCGGGATCTCCGCTCCCGTGAAGCCGTTTCTGCCGCCGCTGGTCGTGGACATGCACGAAGGCCCCGAAGGGAAGACGGCCAACTTTTATTTTGGCCAGGTCCACTCCGGTCAGATCATCTTTTGCTATACGCCCAAAAAGGCTTTCCTGGGCCACAACCGGGAGAACCTCTCCGAGTTCCTGCCCGTGCTGGCCTCACGCCTGACGACCCTGATCCCGCACCTGCGAAACCTCCTGATCCGGCGCACGTGGCGTGGGCTATACCCCATGACGCCCGACGGCCGGCCCATCCTGGACTGGGTCCCCGGCGCCGAGGGCGCCCTGGCGGCCGTGGGCATGTGCGGACAGGGCTTCATGCTCGGCCCCGGCGTCGCCGCCCAGGTCACCTCCATGATTATGGGACGCCCCGGCATCCTACCCCCGGAGATCCTCTCCACGCTGTCGCTGTCACGCGACTTCGGCGCCACCGCCTCCGAGGCCCTGGCCTGATCCCAAATTCACCTCATTCTCATCACAGAAACAGCTTTCCAATTTGTCGTCTTTGAATATGATGCCACTGAATTCGTCAGTCCCGGTGCCAAATGTTTGTATTTTGGCCCAACCTGTACCCAGTGATGACGAATATCGTAACTGTAACCGAGGAGTAACAAGATGAAACGGATATCCCTTTCCCTTTTCCTGCTGCTGATGTCAGGATTCGCGCTGTCGTCCTGCATCGTGCATACGACCCAGCGCTCACCCGATCCCCAGCCCCAGCCGACCAACAACACCACGACCACCGTCGCGGTCACACCCGTGACGCCCGTGGTCGAGCCGGCCGAGAAGCTGGTGCCGCCTCCGCTGCCGTCCGTGGAGCCCGAGGTCATCGCCGAGAACGTCATCGAGGAAGTGGACGAGTCCGTCCCCGACACGCAGCCCGAGTCCATGGACTTCTACACCGACACGGCTCCGCCGGCCGGCTATGAAGAGTCACCGGCCGTCCTCCCGCCCGAGGACGTCGTCGAAGTCGTGGTGATCCCGCCCGACTACGAGCCGCCCCAATTCTCCCTCGAGGATCTGATCCCCCCGAACTACACGTATTGCTCCGGCGGCTCTTTCAAGCGCGACGGCAAGTGCCTGTGCCCGCGCGGCACCGGCTGGCATCCGCGCCTGCGCCGCTGCATGATGCTGTCCCAGGTGTTCCCGTCCTACTGCAAAGCCGGCTCCGTGTGGGACGGCAAGCGCTGCGCATGCCCGGCCAACACCTTCTGGAACCCCAAGGACCGCTGGTGCCGCGCCCAGGCCTATCAGGTCTGCCCGGGCGGCTCCGTGTGGAACGGCCGCAACTGCGCCTGGTCCGCCGGCAAGTTCTGGGACGTTCGCGCCAAGCGCTGCGTGACGCCCCAGGCCGTGTCCTGCACCCGCGGCACCGTTCCGGCCCGCGGCAACAAGTGCGTCTGCCCCGCCGGCCGCACCTGGGACGCCCAGCTGCGCTGGTGCGTGATCCCCAAACCGCGCTGCCCCGCCGGCACCATGCTGCAGGACAACCGCTGCGTCTGCCCGTCCGGCACCCACTGGGATGCCCGCACCAACGCCTGCACCCGCACCTTCACCTGCCCCGGCGGCATGCAACTGACGCAGGTCGGCGCCCACTCGGTCTGCCGCTGCCCGGCCAACACCTACTGGAACGTCGCCAGCAAGTCCTGCATCAACAAGCCCTTCGCCTGCAAGAACGGCACCGTGTGGGTCAACAACCGCTGTGAATGCCCGGCCAACACCTTCTGGAACCCCA
>PHBF01000058.1 GCA_002841905.1 Deltaproteobacteria bacterium HGW-Deltaproteobacteria-17 | reverse complement strand
CAGCTCGACGCCTGCGAGATGAAGCTCTTCGCCGCGGCCGCGCGGGTCCGCCTGGGGCGCCTGGTGGGCGGCGACGAGGGCCGCGCGATCCAGGAGCAGGGCCGCGCCTTCCTGACCCTGCAGGGCGTGCGTGACGAACCCGGCATGGTGTCGCTGCTGGCCTCCGGCTTTCCGGAGTGACGATGGCGGATGGCCGAGAAACGCCTGCTGACCGCTTCGAACATCCTTCCGGCCGCCTTGACAATCATGAAGGGGGCGTGTTTACTTCGCCCGGTAGAAGGAGAAACCCATGAGAGTTGCCATCCTGCTGACGCTTTCCCTCCTGACGGCCTGCGCCGCCCTGGCGGCCTGCACCGCGCCCCGGGCCAACCTCGAGACCGGGCGCGTGACGCCCCGGGGCCGGTTCGTCGTGGGCTCCGACGTGCGCGGGAACCTGCCCACGGAGACCAGCTCGGCCCTCTACGACTCCCTCAAGGCCGGCGTGAACGAGGCCAAGGCCACCGTCTCGGGCGAGTCCCCCAAGTGGACCGGTGAGGAGGGGCGCCAGAAGCTGGCCCGGCTGGTCGACACCCTGGTGATCTACTCCCTGGATCCCCTGGGCTGGGGCTTCGACTTCCGCGCCCGCTACGGCTTCTACGATCACCTCGATCTGGGCCTGCGCTACGACAGCGGCGTCTGGGCCGGCGATCTGCGGTTCCAGTTCCTGGGCGCCATCGACCGCGGGCGGCGGCCGAACTTCTTCTTCAACCACGGGCCGCGCTGGTACGGCAGCCTCGGCGTCCAGTACAGTTCCCAGGACTTCAAGGTCCCCCTGCCGATCCTGGAGGACCTGCAGGACCTGCTGGGCTACGAGTTCGTCCGCAAGGACGTCGTGGTGCCCCTGGCCTTCAGTTACAGCCTGGGCCCCGACGAACTGTTCGGCGCGATCACCTTCGGGCTGGTATACAACCTGGGCATGATCAAGTACGGCTTCCAGGAGGAGAAGGTCGCGGCGCTCTTCCAGGAGACCCTGGCCGACGAGGGCATCACCGTGCCCCAGGCCGAGAAGAACATCCACGCATTCGGGCCCTTCGTGAACCTCAAGGTCGGCTACAAGTGGATCTACGCCATCGCCTCGCTGTCGATCTACTACCAGAACTACGGCAGCTACGACATCTTCGGCGTGAAGACGTCGAGCTTCTCGGGCCTGACCTTCATCCCGACCCTGGGCCTGATGGGCACGTTCTGACACCACCCCCGGCGTCCGCCGTCGCGGCGCCCATAACTCATAGGAGCCATACCATGAAGAAATTTTCGATGATCCTGCTGACCGCGTCCCTTTCCCTGGCCTTCTCCGCCTGCACAGGCAAGAAGGACGACGCCTCCGGCGGCGGCAAGGACGGCGACAAGGGCGGCGACATGAGGTCCCACAAGCGGGGCGGCGACGAGGACTTCAACAAGCCCGAGCTCGAGGAGAAGGACCTCTCCTCCGCGGGCGAAGCCTTCAAGGGCTGGTTCGCCAAGGGGCCCAAGGAGGCCGACGTGATGGGCGACCTCGGCGGCGTCCGCATCGCCACCAAGAAGGTGCGCGGACCCAACGCCTTCGATCTCGCCTGGTCCTTCAGGAAGCCGGACTTCACGGAGATGAAGGCCAACATCGCCAAGGGCGACGAGGTCGGGAAGTCGAAGACGACCTACACCGTCGACACGGCCGAGGCCCTCGAGTGGACCACCGAATACGAGCACGGGAAGTCGATGCACTTCTCGATCACGTTCCAGGTCTCGGGCCAGGACGTCAACTGCTACACCATGCCCATGGGCGTGAAGAACGCCGACCGGTTCGCCTTCCTGAAGGAGACCTGCAAGTCCATCCTGAAGAAGTAATCTACCTCGCCAACGCCAGCTGCGAAAGGATCACCACTCCGGAATCAGGTGGCCGGTCTCGTCGAGGATGCCCGCGGCGATTACGTCTTTGAAAGCAATACACAAATCGTTCTGAGAGACTCGCATCAGATAAACCATGTATCGCGGCAGGGGTTGGTCGTGCATCAGCATGGGGAAGCCATAGGCATAAGGCTCTCCGGTCACTTTGCGGATCCTTCCGTTGTCGGGATCCCACAAGTAGATACCCACGGAGTATGTGGAGGGGGTGAGGCTGCCGTCAGACCAATAGTTGACATCTCCCTCCGCCCGCATCCAACTGACAACGGGCGACTGGCTTTCGTGGAGGCGGGCGGGAAGATATACATGGTGGGAAAGCGCGGGGAATGAGGTCACCAGGCCGGTCACCTGGTCCATGATGCGCCCTTCCAAACGCCCGGATGACCCCAGTTCGGAATAATAGAGAAGCGATTCCTCTGAACCATACAGACCAAAGGCCATCTGCTGGTAGGGCACCTCGAGCCGGAACGTCTCCTCGGCGACCTCGCCGGAAACATCCCAGGAGGAAAAGACATAGGGCGGTTCATTTTGCCCACGCTCATCCACCCCGTTGATGTTCAGCGTGAAATGCTGCAAAGAGACATCCGCGAGGAAACTGTACACGATGGGCGTTTCCCGGAAGCCTTCCACCAACGGCTGCACTTCCCCCGAAAAGATGTTCTTCCTGTAGACATCCTTGATGATCCAACTGGAGTTGCTCTCCAGGTTGTATTGACAGGACAGGAGCAGCCACCCGCTGACGGGATCGATGCGATGCAGGGTGGTCTTGCTTTTGCCGTAGGCGGCGCAGCCGGGTGAATAAAGGTCTTGTTCCAACGGGATTTCTTCCATCGATTGGCTGGTAGGAATCAGTCTATAAAGAAAAACAGTAGTCCGATAAAAGGGCCAATCTGGAATTTCTTCAGATTCATCAACAAGAAAATACACACTGTGCGAAGGTTCATGATAAACCAGTTTTTGCCCGCCGACCCGCTTCCGGATTTCTCCCCATTGGGCGACGGTGTTCGTTTCGACGTTCAACGCCATGATTCGGCTGGTATGGCCGTTGTCGATCCAGTAGCCTTCGGCCCAGATGATGTACGGATACACGGCTGTCACGCCCCCGAGCCATCCACCACCGGCACCGGCACAGGGTATGCGCCGCTCGTCCGGATCGGGTCCCCACCACTCCTTCTCTGCATCGGTATCCGCATCGGCTCCGGCATCGATGACGTCCATGTCGTCAGTACGATCCTGAACGTCGGCCGCGTCAGGCACGTCAGGTGTCGCGTCCGGACCACCATCCGTGCGATGGACAAGCGGCGAATCGCATGCCCATGCCGTCGCCACGACAACCAGCCAGCCCAGGATCAATTTTTCAACGGTTGAATGCATGAGAATTGGCTCCATTCTCCAAACGGTTGGTCGTAATAACGCAGGCCGATCAATTCGTCCGCGGTCCCTGCAGTCCAGATCGAAGGCTCAGAACCGGGCACCATGACCGCACCTTCCAGCAGGACGTTTGGAGGCGTGATGTCATAGGAAATGGGCAGACTCTCATCAAGTAAAAGCACTGAGCCATCTGCGAATGGTATGGCTCCTCAAAGGTAGACACATCGGTTATGCTGCCTCCGCAGCGGTTTGAATGCAACCCGAATTTTCAAACGCCAAGGGGCTGACGTTTCCCAAAGTCGAATGCCTTCTCGTCCTGTTGTAAAAACCTTCAATGTAATCAAAGACCACCACGCGAAGTTGGACCGTACTGCGCCAGACCTCCTTGTTCAGTTTATCCCGCTTGATCGTCGAGAAGAAGCTCTCGGCCACGGCGTTGTCCCAGCAGTTCCCCTTCCGGCTCATGCTCAGGACAATCCCATGCTTGGCTAGGACTTTCCTGAATTCCTTGCTGGCATACTGGCTTCCGCGGTCGCTGTGGAAGATCAAGCCAGGCTTCACCCCTCGGCGACCGCAGGCCATCTTCAGGGCGTCCTCAACGAGTTCGGAGCGCATGTGCCCGGCCAGCGCCCAGCCGACGATCATGCGGCTGTACAGGTCAATCACGGTGGCCAGGTACTGCCAGCCCGCGGTGGTGCGGATGTACGTGATGTCCCCAACCCAAGCATGGTTCGGCGCATCCGACGTGAAGTTACGGTCCAGCAGATTCGGGGAGATTTCTTCTCCGTGTTTCGAATCCGTCGTCGCCTTCCAACGCTTCCTGGGGACGCCGGACAACCCGGCCTCGCGCATCAGCGCCGCCACCTGGTGTCGCCCCACGGTCTCGCCGCCGTCCTTCAGGTCCAGCAGGATGCGCCGGCTCCCGTAGGTCCCGCGGCTCGCCTGGTGGGCTTGACGGATCTTCTCCTGCAACTGCCGCTTGCGACTGGCACGTGCTTGCCGGCGGGCGTGGGCACGTCGTCAGGCGTGGTGTGCAGACCGGCCAAGGCCCAGCCATTGGCTCATGGTTGAAACGGAATATTTGGCCTTCAACGCTTCCATCACTTCGTGTTTTCCGTTTCCTTCGCGAAGAAGGCCGCCGCTTTTTTTAGAAAATCGCGTTCCCGCTCCACATCCCGGAGCTTGCGCCGAAGTTCCTTGATCTCCGCTCGTTCCGAGGTCGTGTAGGCGCCTGCCGGCCCACGTCCGGCGTCGATCTCGGCCTGGCGGACCCAATTGCGAAGCGACTGCTCCCCTACGCCGATGTTCCGGGCGACCGCGGCCAAGGATTCCCCACTCTCCTTCTCCAGCCTCACTGCGTCCGCCTTGAACTGTTTCGTAAATGTGCGACGTTTCTTCCCAGCCATCAAACCCTCCTCAGGGACTTTACACCCCATAAGTCAGGTGTCTACTTTCACAGGGCCAGACCACAGGGCCGGGGCATCATGGGGATGGACACGTTCCATTCGCGGTAACGGGTGGCGTCCAGGAAGTCGTCCGTGGAATCGGCCGGCGCGGACCACCAGTTGTAGCCCGCGTGGAGGAACAGGGATCCGGGGGACATGAAACCCAGCTCCCGAGGCATGTCCAGGACGTAGGAGAAGGTCCAGCGCACACCGTCGGGCGCCAGGGCGATTCCCGCGAGGGTGTCCCCGGCGGACAGTTTCCTGTCATCGTCCACGTCGACGTAGGCGAACGCCATCACCGGCAGGTACGTGATGGAGACGCCCGGCTTGATCTCGTGGGTCACGCTCCAGGCCTCCACGGTGGCGGCGTCGAGGCCGGTCATCGGATAGTCCAGGGTCCCTTCGAACGCGTTATCGATGATGCCCATGTTGAGCACCTGATGCGAGGAGGCGGGATCGAACGGCAGGCTCCAGGGATCGGCGCCGGCCTCGAGGATGGATTCGAGTTGCGGCCCGTCCACGATGGCGAACCCCACCCGGAGGGAGCCGGGGACGTCTCCGGAGAAGGTGCCGCGCACCACGGGTCCGTGCACCGGCGCCGTGGTGATGTCCATGTCCTGCCTTTCTGCCAGCTCGTCCCAGGGCAGCACCTCGGGATCCAGGCCGAAGTCCCGGACGAAGCTCCAGCCGGCGACCGGCGGGGCGGGATCGGTGTCCGGTGCGAAGTAGACCAGCGAACCGGGTATCCTGTGGGCCGCACCGATGAATTCATCGGGATCCCATCGATCATTGCGGTTGGCGTCATAGTACAGCGCGGCGACAAAGCTGCCCACCCGCAGACCGTCGGCGGTCGGGAGCAGGTACGCCGGAGGTGGCGCAAACGGCAGGGTCAGGGTGTAATCGAACGTGTTGTTGTACCCGGTGTATACCGGGATCCCGGCGAACTCGCCGAGGATCACTGGGGCGCCCTCGGAGACTTGCAAGGCGAAGATCCCCACCCGTGTCGGGACCATCTGTGTGTCATAGGCCATTTTTCGCTCGATGGATCCTCCTATGGAGGGTCCGGGCAATGAGACCGGCGCGCGCAACGGCTCCACGATGCCGGCCAGCCCGAAGGACAGTTCATACGCACCGGCCGTGGTGGCCGTGACCGTGAAAACGGCCTGGCCGGAGGCATCGGTGGTCATCTGTCCGGGATCCATGCTGAGTTCGTCGGCCGGCGGCAGGCAGGTCAGGTCTCCGCCGTCGACCACGCCCGCGGTTTCGGTGAGCGTCAGCCGGAACTGGAAGCGACCCAGGCCGGGCTCGTACACCGCGCCTCCGACGGGCTCGAGGGACACCGCGGCGGAAAAGGCCAGGATCGCCGGCGTATCCACGGTCACGGTCGTCCCGGGATCCTCCGCGGATCCCGTGGACGCGATGGCCGACACGGTCATCACCTCGATGTGGTGGTTCCGCAACGAAAAGACGACCTGCCCAAGCTCGTCGGTCACAAGTTCGGTCGCATCGGCGGTGGCCCCTCCGTCGGACAGATCCAACTGAACCCGGACCCCCTGGAACGGTTGGTACTGCAGGTCCCTGATCGTGACGGTCACCTCGGCGAGGAAGACCCCTTCCTGCGTCGAGTACCGCACCGGCCCCGCCTCGATGGAGGAGAAGGGCCCCACGGGCCGCCTCTCCCCGGGCTTGTTTTCATTGCTTCCGGATTCGCAGGCTCCGAGGCCGATGACCATTCCCAGGAAAAGGATCAAATGAAAACATCTCATCGGAACCTCCTTTTGCCACCTGTCTTTTTTATATGCCCGGAATTGTGAGACTGCAAACAGAAATATTTCGTGCCCCCTGAGCCCTCCAGAGGCTGTCGCCCGGATGGGCCGTCCATCCCGGGAGTCACTTCTCCCAGTAGGCCTCCTCGAGGTTGTCCTCGCGCTCGGGGAGGGCCTGCATCAGGCGGGGGGAGTTGCGGCGCAGCACCTCGAAGGAGACGCGGTTGGCGTACTTGCAGATCTGGTGGATCGACGAGTAGGTGAGGAAGCTGGCCTGGTGCTTGGGGGAGGTGGGGGACACGCCGCGGTGGTAGATGTTGGCGGTCAGGTCGTGCAGCAGCGCGGCCAGGGCGGCGTCGCCGGCGCCGTTGGTGTTGCGGATGACCGAGGGGCCGCCGAGGTAGGGGTTGATGTGCGAGTAGATCTTCAGGGGATCGGTGCAGTCGGCGCGCCGCATGGCCCGGCTGTACTCGAACAGGTTGTACTCGGGGATGGACTTGGAGAAGATCATGTCCTTGGTCTCGCGGGCCAGGGTGCGGTCCACGTGGGCGCCGATGTAGAGCCCCTGCTGTCCGTGGGTGAGCAGGACCAGGTCCGCCAGGTCCAGGGCGTCGGCCGCGGCCAGCAGCGGATCGGTCTGGCCGGTGAGCGTGCAGGCCTCCTCGAAGTTGCCGGCCAGGATCGTGCCGTATTCCCGGATGATGTCGACGAAGAAGGACCGCTTCTCGCGCACCAGGGCCTCGGTGCCCAGGCTGATGACGATGGGCACGCCCGCGGCGTGGGCGATGCGCATGGCCTTGAGGGTCGCCTCGAAGATGGGCGCGCGCTCGTTGCGCAGCAGGTAGGCCGTGATCACCAGGGCGGCGGCGTCCTGGATCAGCGTCATGGGCACGGCCTCGGGGGGCAGCTCGTCCATGATGCCCCGGGAGATGCCGAAGCTGCGCTCGCCGTCGGGGGTGACGAAGCAGAACGCCCGTCCCATGGGGCCCGTGCAGGGATGCAGGTGGTTGAGGTCCACGCGGGCGCTGGTGCTGCGGATGTAGTGGAAGGCGTAGTCGCCCACCGTGATGTGGTGGGTGATGGTGCCCAGCAGGCAGGAGCGGTCGTCGGCCAGCACCGAGTAGTTGTGCAGGGTGTTGCCGATGGAGCCGCCCGAGAACTCGCCGGCCACGTGCCCCTCCTGCTTGAGGTGGGTGTAGAGCTTGTCGACGGTGGCGTCGTCGAGCAGCATCGACTGGCCCTTGGCCAGGCCCAGCTCCTCGAGCCCCGAGTCGTCGACGTGGGCCTCGATGTCCACGAGCAGCTGGTCGATGCCCACGATGTAAATGGGCGAGGCATCCCCGGGATCCGGTGCGAAGGTGATGCGGTCCCGCTCGGTGACCGGAAAATAGTGCTTGTTCTTGCGCTTGCCGGGGAACCTCATCGCGGACACCTCCTCCTTCGTGGACGCCGTGCCCTGAAGCGGGGGCGCTCCGGGGATGGGTCGGTTGTCGACCAGGCGGTCGCGGTTGTCAAGCTGTTGCGGGGACCGCGGGCCCCTTCAGGGCCGTTCGAGGAGGCGCCGGGCCTTGGAGATGGCAGCCCCGTAGCCGATCCGCAGGGCGAGGGTCATGGCCTCGTCGGCCAGGCTCCGGCGTTGCTCGTCGTCGGCCTCGGCCAGCAGGAGCAGGTCGTCGATGCGGCCGTGCCGGTCCCCCGTGCCCTCGTGGCACCCGATGGCCAGGGTGAGGTGGTCGATCATGGCCCGGGTGTCGTTCATGGAGCGCTGGATGCGGGCGGCCTCCTCGTGGAAGCGGGCGCACGCCAGCATGGAACCGCGTCGCTCGGCCTGCGCCAGGGCGCCGCGGCAGGTCTCCAGGGCCAGCTCGGATTTGGAACCGAGGAACTGGCACCGGGCGATGCACAGGTGGAGGCGCCAGAGGTTCTCCGGCGCGTTGCGATCGTCCTGGAGACGCCACAGGCCGTGCTGCAGTTGGGAGATCCCGCGCTCGTAGCTCCCGGTGTGGAGCGCGATGTGCCCGTAGTCGAAGAAGGTCCGGAACAGCACGCGCGGATCGGTGGAGCGGCTGGCCATCTTGATCGCGAGCTGGCTCTGCCCCTCGGCGTAGTCCGGCGCCGTCTCCAGGAGGCAGCGGGCCAGCGACGACAGGATCAGGGGCGTCTCGGCGTCGTCCTCATGGCAGTGGCCGAGGGCCTCCCGCAGGACGCGCTCGCCCTCGACGGGGGCGCCGGTGTAACGCAGCATGTCGCCATAGTGGTTGCAGATCCGCAGGTAGCCGGAGCGGTTCGTCGAGCCCCGCTGGGTCAGGTTGCCCGAGAACTCGTAGGCCTTCTTCAGGTGCTGCAGCGCCGCGTGATCGTCGAAGAGGTTCTCCGCCAGCGTGCCGGCGGCCTCGAGGTAGGGCACGGCCTCGTCGAGGGCCTCGGCGTGGATCGCGCAGTGCGCCAGGATGCGCGGATCGGGCTCCGTGTCCCGCAGGTGCTCGAACAGGACCCGGAACATCTGGGCCCGCAGGGCGGGGGGCGTCTCCGCGAGCACGATCCTGGCCAGCAGCGGGTAGGCCAGCACCAGCTCGTCGTCGTGGGTCACCAGGAGGCCCTGCCGGATGCAGTCGGGGATCACCTCGATGGAGGAGCGTTCCAGGAAGCCGGACTCCCGCGCGAAGGCGCCGGGCATCCGGCCCCCGGTGACGGCCACCCATTGCAGCACGTGGCGCTGGGCCTGCCGCAGGGTGCCCACCCGCCGGAACACGATCTCCGAGAGGGTGCTCCCCGGATCGTGGATGCCCTCCCAGACCAGCCGGAGGCCCTCCACCAGGTGCAGGGGGAGCCCGCCGGCGTTGAGCAGCAGGTCCTCGTCTGGGAAGTTGCGGGCGACCCCGTTGTGGGTCAAAAGATCCCGGCAGAACTGCTGGGCGCAGCGGTTGTCGAAGCGATCCAGCTTCAGGTGGAGCACCGACTTCTGGAAGATCGGATCCGGGGCCAGCAGCGGGGCCCGGCCGGTGACGATCAGATGGACGCGATCGTCGTCGACCAGCCCGATCAGGTGCTCGATCACGCGGCGGGAGACCCTGTCGAAGTCCTCCAGATCCTCGAAGACCAGGAGGGTCCGGCGGAGGTTGGCGGCGGCATGGAGGAGCCGGGCGACCGAGGTGATCAGTTCCCGGCGGCGCACGTTGTGCTCGAGCCGGGAGGGCTCGGGCTCGCCGCAGAACAGGTGCAGGGCGGTCTGGAGGTCCTCGGGGTCGATCTCGAAGGCGCTGCAGGCGGTCTCGACGTCGTTGCGGTCCGGCTCGGCCGGCAGCCCGGCCAGGCGGGAGAACAGGTCGGCCATGGGCTGCCAGGAGCGCCCGAAGCCCTCGGGCTCGGGGTGGGTCCGCAGGATGCGGGTCTCGGACATCTTCAGCGTCGACAGCGCGTGGTTCACCAGGGCGGTCTTGCCGACCCCGGGCTCCCCGGTGATCTCGAGGCAGACCGCGTCGCGGTCGAGGAAGACCTGGATGAAGGTCAGTTCGCGCTTGCGTCCGGAGAAGGGCACCAGGAAGGTGTTCTCCCGCCGGGCCTTGACGTGGTGCGTGTCCTCGGCCGACACGTTGGTGACGTCGGTCTCCGGATACTCGGTGGTGTACTCGGCGGGGTTGCAGTTCACGGTGGCCACGCCGCCGGGCAGCCTGCCGCGCGGATGGGTGCTGACCAGCAGGTCCGGATCGATCATGTCCTGGGTGACGAACACCATATCGTCGGGGAGGCCGCGGCAGGCCTCCATGAAGGCGTCGCACAGGTCGGCC
>PHBF01000519.1 GCA_002841905.1 Deltaproteobacteria bacterium HGW-Deltaproteobacteria-17 | reverse complement strand
CGTGACGGTGAAGGACGGCTACCTCACGGTCATCGCGCCGATGGACGGGACCCCGGCTGCCAGGGCCGGCATCCTGCCCGGTGACCGGATCGTGCGGATCGGAGATGTTTCCGTGACCAACACGACCCTCTCCGAGGCGGTCAACTACCTGCGGGGACGGCCGGGCACGACGGTGTCGGTCTGGGTCGAGCGCCCGTCGGAGCCCCAGTGGGTCCACTTCACGCTGGAGCGCTCCATCATCAGGCTCAGTTCCGTGACCTCCCAGATGCTGCCGGGGCACATCGGCTACGTCCGGATCCGGCAGTTTTCCCAGAGCACGACCACCGAGCTCGAACAGCACCTCGAGAAGCTCAAGGCCGACAACGCCAGGGGGTTGATCCTCGACCTGTACAACAATCCCGGTGGCCTGCTGCACCAGGCTGAGAAGTGCGCCGATCTCTTCCTGACCGAGGGGATCATCTACTCCGCGGTGGGGCAGCACCGGCGCGTCAGCGAAGTGCGCAGGGCCAGCCTGCACAGCGCCATCTGGCACCTGCCCATGATCGTGCTGGTCAACCAGGGCAGCGCCTCGGCCGCCGAGATCCTCGCCGGTGCCCTCAAGGTGCATCGACGCGCCCTGATCATGGGAGAGACCTCCTTCGGCAAGGGCAGCATCCAGATGGTCAACGAGTTCGACGACGACTCCGCTCTCAAAATGACCATCGCACATTATCTTGCGGGTGGCACCTTGGCCATTCAGTCGCTGGGCGTCAAGCCCCATGTCGCCGTGCAGATCCTGGATCTGGACCACAACCCGCACGAGTTGTTCCAGCGCAACGATCGTGCCGATGCCGAGGCCGCGCCCCTGGTGGGACAGCCCGACGTGCCTCCCTGGACCACGGTGCAGGTGTTGTCGCAACGGGTGTCGGGTGCCGACGTGCAGGACTCGGACAACCAGGCGCCGCCGGAGTTGACCGACGCGGCCCGCCGCCTGCTGATTATGCCGCGGCAGCATGTTGAGTGGGAGCGTGATCCCGTCGTCGCCTGGAGTCATGACGAGTCGGATCACGCCATGCTCGGGTTGATCGAGCAGCTCGGCAAGAAGGGCGTGGACTGGACCCTGGGGAGCCCGGGGCAGGGCAAGGCCAGGCTCGAGGCCCGCCTTCGGCTCAACGGAGACGGCACGATCCAGGCCGGTCAGACCCTGGCCGGCATCGTCACGCTGGTCAACCTCGGCACCTCGCCGGTGTACCGCGTCGGGGCCGTCATCCGGAACACGCCCGAGAGCCCGGTCCGGGAGTACCTGTTCGGTCACCTCGATCCCGGAGAGCAGCGCACGGTGGCCTTCACCTATCCCGTCGACGCCAACCATCCCCGCGGGATCTGGCCGCTGACGGTCCATTTCTTCAGCCCCACCCCGGTCTCCGGCGAGG
>PHBF01000518.1 GCA_002841905.1 Deltaproteobacteria bacterium HGW-Deltaproteobacteria-17 | reverse complement strand
CCCCCGCACGGATCCCCTCGACTGAGCCGGCCGGCCCGGGGTGCGGAGGGATCCCCTGCTTGCATGGGCTGCGCATCTGTTGTAGTCTGTCCACGGCTTGATTCTTTTTGGTCCAATTTGATCGATTTCACCCAGATCCCAGAGGTCCCCATGAGAAGACACCTGCCCATTTTCATCCTTTCCGTGCTCCTGGCCCTCGTCGCGTGTGACGACGAGGTGAAGGTCGTGGGCTCCTGCGGCGACAGTTTCATCGACCCCGGCGAATCCTGCGACGGGCTCGAGCTCGGCGGCGCGACCTGCGCCTCGCTGGGCCATTACAACGTCCAGGGCACCCTGCGGTGCTCCAGCCAGTGCGCGTTCGACCTCACCGAGTGTGGACCGCGCTGCGGCGACGAGAACGTCGACGTCGATTACGACGAGGAGTGCGACGGCCCCAACATGCACGGCCAGAGCTGCCAGACCATGGGATACACCGGGGGCACGCTGGGCTGCACCGACGGCTGCCGCTTCGACACCGTTGGCTGCACCTCCGTGTGCGGCAATGATCTGCGCGAGACCGGCGAGACCTGTGACGACGGCGGGGAGATCGACGGCGACGGCTGCGATGGGGCCTGCCAGATCGAGGAGGGCTGGACCTGCGACGACGGCACGCCCAACGTGTGCACGTCCTCCTGTGGTGACGGCCTGCGCACCCCGGTCGAGGCCTGCGACACCGACGACCTCGGCGGCGCGACCTGCGCGGATCTCGGTTTTTACGAGGGTGCTCCGACCTGCAGCGAAACCTGCGAGATCGACTTCTCGGGCTGTTCGGGCTCCTGCGGCGACGGCCAGGTGCAGGGGATTTTCGGGGAGTTCTGCGACGGAGACGATCTGAACGGGGCGACCTGCGCGGATCTCGGATTCTACACCGGAACCCCCGCATGCCTCGACTGCAGCCTTGTCGACGGCACCTGCGAGGGCTCCTGCGGCGACGGGATCGAGCAACCCGCCCACGAGTTCTGCGACGCCTCCATCGTCTACCTCTGCGCCGAGGAGGGCTGGCCCCTGGGCGGCTCGGTGACCTGCGCGCTGGACTGCCAGGACTGGCAGGCGCTGGACTGCGCCACCGCGGTCGAGGTTCACGGCGCACAGGAGCACACCTGCGCGCGGCTCTCCGACGGCACCGCACGCTGCTGGGGCTACAACAACTACGGCAAGCTCGGCGTCAACTCCACGCAGATGGACTGGCTGACCCCGGAGCCCGTCGTGAACCTCTCCAACGTCGCGAGCCTGACCACGGGAACCTACCATACCTGCGCGGTGCTCACCGACGGGACCGCCAGGTGCTGGGGTTACAACTCCGACGGCCAGCTGGGGCTCGCCAGTTCGGCCAACCAGATCCAGCCTGCGGTCGTGCCGTCGGTGACCGGCATGG
>PHBF01000057.1 GCA_002841905.1 Deltaproteobacteria bacterium HGW-Deltaproteobacteria-17 | reverse complement strand
GCGTAGAGCTGATAGAACCAGACGTTGTCCATATAGGTCGAGATGTTGTTGAATCCACCGGTCACGGGATTGTTGCCGTTCGCATTGCCGCCGAAATTGCCCACCCAGGTGGTGTACTCGCCGTTCCAGAGCATCAGGCAGGGATTGAAGGCGTCGCCCGCGAGCAATCCGGCTGCCAAGCTGCCCTCAACCTTGTCGGTCGTGCCCCAGTCGTCGCCGCGCATGTAGATGAACATACCGCCCACATAGGCAGCCCCGAAAGCGGCCTTGCCGTGGATGTAAAGGGCCAGAGCCTCGGCGCTTATATCGTTATTTCCTGCAACTTCATATTTACGCAGGTCGCCAAACCCGTAGATGGCCTCCGCCTCGACATAGACCGGACCGAATTTCATTTTGGCGTAGGGAACGATAGCGCTGAGCTTCGTGCTATAGCTTGTCGCCAAGGTGGAGCGAGACGTGTTGTCAGCGTTGTACTGGTACAGCAAGCCCGCCTCGCCCGCGGTGAATTTGTAAATGGCGAAGATGTCATAGATGTCTTTGTCGCCGGCGGCCATGGCGCCTGCGCCCGTGTTCCGATCGACGATCTTTTCAATGGCCGCCCCAATGGTCACCGGACCGGCCGGGACAAAATACTTGATACCGGGACGCGTAATGTGGGTGTCCAGGAACATCGTGCCCCAGGCGACGAAGTTCTGATAGCCGATGTTGAACCGGCCGATCTTCGTCGTGAAATCGAGATAGGCGCGCTCGAATTCAATGTTTTCCTGGGCTTTGTTGCCGAGGAAGCCTTGGCTTGAGCGGTTCGTCACGTCATAGGAGTTGGATGCTCTCCAGGCCGTGAACGCGGTTCCCTGTCCCCATTTCTTTTCGAGGGCGTCAAAACGCGTCACGAGCGACAAGCCCTCGGCAACCTTGAACTCGGTCTGAATCCGGAGGCGCTGGTAGAAGAGCGCCTGCGCGGATGTGGCCCTCGTTTCCTCTTGCGTCAGAGAGTTGTTGTCGGCGTAAATGCCGGCAAGATAGTAGCTTCCGCTGAACTTTACGTCTGCCGCCGAGGCGGACATCGCAAAAGCTGCGACGAGCCCCAAAGCGAGCAGTACAATCCAAAACTTCTTCATAATTTCCTCCTGAAATTTTGCTGGTTTAATTTTTCGATCCCCGGGCTGCCACGGGCATGGCATCCAGGAGATCATCCTTGAAAAACTTCTCTGCACAAACCTTGAACAATTTTCCTGACTTCTTTAACTGCTTCCGCCTTTTTCGCGCATCCCCCCTTTCAAAAGCGGTTCGGACGCTAACACCGGTCCAGGGGCTTGTCAAGCTTTTTTTCGACATTTTCGTCGATGCTCGACGGTTTTGTCGTTCATTTTTGTCAAAGCAAGGGATGTGCCATGGGGGCCACTGAACGGAAATATGGGGACACGACTTTGTCATGTCCCCATATTTCCTTGTCATGTCACTATATTATCCCGAAATTATGGGGACACGACTGCGTCATTTCCCCATAATTTCCTGGGACACGACTTTGTCATGTCCCTATATTCCCCATATTATACCGTTGGGTGTGGTGAAATAGACACACCAAATACATTGGGGGACACGACTTCGTCATGTACCCCATACGAGATCCTCCGCATGAAATATAGGGACACGACTTCGTCATTTCCCCATATTCCTGGCATGTTCCCCATACGATGTCCTCCGCATGAAATATGGGGACACGGCTGCGCCATTTCCCCATATTTCCATCAAAATATTTCTTGACAGAGGCCGGATATTGATATATTGCGAGTCGCTATCGTCTTGAACTATGGTCATATCCCGACGGTTATCCGCCCTGAAGTCCGGATTCAGGCCCACCCGCGGCGCTCTGAACATCCAAATCCCCGGTAGCCGTTTGTAAAATCTTGAAGGAGCTTTTTGACAATCCGCAGCAGAAATCAAGTGAAAAAATCAATAAGAAATCTTAATCATCAAAGCAAAAAAGGGAGGTAAAAAAGAACATGGCAGAAGAAAAAACTCAGTTGAAAGATGTTTATCCCATCCCGGAAAACATCGAGAAAATGGCCTACATCAGCGGCCGTGAAGCCTATGACAAGCTCTGGAAGCGCTCGATCGAGGAACCCGACGCGTTCTGGAGCGAAATCGCGAGCGAGTACGTGGAGTGGTTCAAGAAATGGGACAAGGTCGAGGACTATAATTTCGACATCCGCAAAGGTCCCATCTATCTAAAGTATTTCCAGGGCGGGAAACTCAATGTTTCCTACAACTGCCTGGACAAACACCTGAAGACAAGAGGCGACAAGGTCGCCATTCAGTGGGAAGGCAATGAACCCGGCGAAGATCGGGCGCTGACCTACAAGCAGATGCATGAGGAAGTCTGCAAGTTCGCCAATGTGCTCAAAGCACAGGGCGTCAAGAAGGGCGACAGGGTCCAGATCTACCTGCCCATGATTCCCGAGCTGGCCATTTCCATGCTGGCCTGCACGCGCATCGGCGCCATTCACAGCATCGTCTTCGGCGGGTTCAGCTCCGATTCGCTGCGCGACCGCATCGATGACAGCAAATCAAGGCTTCTGGTCACCTGCGACGGGACGTTCCGCGGCGCCAAGGCCATTCCCCAGAAGGACAACGCCGACGCCGCCGTCAAGGGATTCGATTTCGTCGAAAAGATGATCGTTGTCAAGCGCGTGGGCGACAAGGTCAAGTGCCAGTGGAACGCCGGCAAAGACCTCTGGTGGCATGAGGAAATGGCCAAGGCCAGCGCCGTTTGCGAACCCGAATGGATGGACGCGGAAGATCCCCTGTTCATTCTGTACACCTCCGGCTCCACGGGAAAACCCAAGGGCGTCATGCACACCACGGGCGGCTACCTTGTTTTTATCGCCTACACCCACAAAATGATCTTCGATTACAAGGAACATGAAATCTACTGGTGCACCGCCGACATCGGCTGGGTCACGGGCCACAGCTACATCGTCTATGCGCCGCTGTGCAACGGCGCCACGTCGGTCATGTTCGAGGGCGTGCCCAACTACCCCGACATCAGCCGCTTCTGGAAAGTCGTCGAGAAATACAAGGTCAACATCTTCTACACGGCCCCCACGGCCATCCGCGCCATCGCCAAGGAAGGCAACGAGTGGGTCAAGAAGGCCGACATCTCCTCGCTGAGAATCCTCGGCACGGTGGGCGAGCCCATCAATCCCGAAGCCTGGAACTGGTACTACAATGTCATCGGCCGCGGCGAATGCCCCATCGTGGACACCTGGTGGCAGACCGAAACGGGCGGCATCCTGATCACGCCGCTGCCCGGCGCCATTCCCATCAAGCCGGGTATGGCGACAGTGCCCTTCCCGGGCGTCTGGCCGGCCCTCGTCGATGATGAGGGCAAGGAGATCGAAGAGACCGTCGCCAGCGGCGCGCTCGTCATCAAGAAGCCCTGGCCCGGCCTCATGCGCGGCGTTTACGGCGATCCCAAGCGCTTCCAGGAAACCTACTTCGAGCAGTTCCCGGGCTACTACACGGCCGGCGACGGCGCCCGGAGGGACAAGGACGGCTACTACCAGATCACGGGCCGCATCGACGACGTCATCAACGTGTCCGGCCACCGCATGGGCACGGCGGAAGTCGAGAGCGCCCTGGTCGCGCATCCGAAAGTGGCCGAGGCCGCCGTGGTCGGTTATCCCCATGACATCAAGGGACAGTCGATCTACGCCTACGTGACGCTCAAGTCCGGCGTCGCGAAATCGGACGAGCTCAAGAAAGAACTGATCGCCCATGTCCGGAAGCTGATCGGTCCGATCGCCACCCCGGAAAAGCTCCAGTGGGCCGATGGTCTGCCCAAGACCCGCAGCGGCAAGATCATGCGCAGAATCCTCAAGAGAGTCGCGGCAAACGATGTTTCCAAGGAATCGCTGGGAGACATCTCAACCCTGGCCGATCCGTCCGTGGTCGAAGACATCGTCAAAAACAGAGTGTAGTCTGAAATAATCACCCCCGCCCGAACCCTCCCCCATCCAGGGGGAGGGAGTACGGGGATGGGCGAATGATGCTAAATGCTCCCTCTGATTATCCCCTCCCCCGGCGGGAGGGGATAAATGGGGAGGGGGATACGTCAGTAAATGAACATTAAAACACTGGATGCATGATCGAGATGTGCATCCGGGAAGGAGGAAGACGTGAATATTGTTGTATGTGTAAAACAGGTTCCGGATACGGAAGCCCAGATCAAGGTAAAAGGCGATGGATCGGGGATCGAAGAGGGCGGCATCAAATGGGTCATGAATCCCTATGACGAGTATGGTGTGGAAGAGGCCCTGAGACTCAAGGAAAAATTCGGGGGCGAGGTCACCGTCGTCTGCGTCGGCCCGGCCCGGACCATGGAAACGATCCGGACGGCCCTCGCAATGGGCGCGGATAAGGGCATTCAGATCGACGACCCGGCTTTGTACAACGCCGACGCCTATGCCACGGCAACCGCCCTTGCGGCGGCCGTCAAAAGCGCTCCCTATGACATCATTTTCTGCGGCCAGCGGGCCATTGACGACGATTCCGGTCAGGTCGGCTCGATCCTGGCGGAGCTGCTGGGCATCCCCAGCGTGACGTTCGCCACGAAACTCGAGATCGACGGCCAGAAAGTCAAGGCTGTGAGGCCCATCGAAGGCGCGCAGCTCGTGATTGAAACGTCTTTGCCCTGCGTGATTACGGCCACCAAGGGCTTGAACGAGCCCCGCTACGCATCGCTGCCCGGGATCATGAAGGCCAAGAAGAAACCCGTTGATATGAAAACTGCCGCCGCGCTGGGCGTCGCCGCCGAGTCGAAGTCCAAAGTCGCCAAGTTCACACCGCCGCCGGCCAGACCTCCTGGAAAGATTATCTGCGCGGATGACACCCCCGAAGGCAAGGCCGCAGAGCTGGCCAAACTGCTGAGGGAAGAGGCGAAGGTCATTTAATCATCTATCATACAGAAAATCACGGAGGAAATGAGATATGGCAAAAGGTGTATGGATTGTTGCAGAACAGAGAGACGGCGCCCTGCGCAAGGTCAGTTTCGAGCTGGCCAGCACGGCCCGCAAGCTGGCCGACCAGCTGGGCGAAGAAGTCGGCGCCGTCCTGTGCGGCGCAGGAATTGAAGCCCTGGCCGCCGAGCTTGGAAAATACGGTGTGGATAAAGTATTCGTGGCCGACTCTCCGGCCCTCGAACCCTATACGACAGACGCCCACGCGACGGCCGTCGCCAAGGCAGTGAAGGAAAACGATCCTTCGATCCTGCTGGTGGGCGCGTCCGCGCAGGGCAAGGACCTGTCCGCCGCGCTCGTGGGCAAGCTGGCCACGGGAATGGCCACGGACTGCACGGATGTCAAGATCGCCGACGGCAAACTCCTGGCAGTTCGGCCCATGTACGCCGGCAAGTGCTTCGGCGAGGTGGTCGTCACGGGGACCCCCCAGATGGCGTCGCTGCGGCCCAACGTGTTTACGATCGTGGAGAGCGCCAAGGCGGCCGCAATTGTGAAGTTTGATGCGGGTCTCGGCGAACCGAAGACGAAGGTCCTCGAAGTCCAGAAGGAAGCGGCGGGCAAGATCGACGTGGCGGAAGCCAACGTGATCGTGTCCGGCGGCCGCGGCGTGAAGGGTCCCGAAGGCTTCGGCATCCTCGAAGAACTGGCGGCAGTCCTGGGCGCCGCGGTCGGTGCTTCGAGAGCGGCGGTGGACGCGGGCTGGCGCGCGCAGATCGATCAGGTCGGGCAGACGGGGAAAGTCGTTTCCCCGAACCTCTATATCGCCTGCGGCATTTCCGGCGCCATTCAGCATCTGGCCGGGATGAGTTCTTCGAAATATATCGTCGCCGTCAACAAGGACGCGGAAGCCCCGATCTTCGCGAGAGCGGACTACGGCGTTGTGGATGACCTCTTCAAGGTCGTCCCCGCGTTTACGGGCGAAGTCAAAAAACTGCTCGCGTAAAAGCATAGTTGAAAAACGGGGGGGCAGATCATCGCCCCCCGTTTTTTGATGAACTCGTTAATAGTTGAAAAGTTGGCCGAATGCGACGGCTGCGTAAAAAGCGCGCAGGCAAGGCGCGCAAATCCTGAGGAGTGAGGCGTACTCAGGCGTACGCCGCAACGACGAAGGATGAAGCGCAACGCAGCATCCGGGCTTTTTACGCAGCCGTCTTTTTTAGGGAGGCGTTATGAAACTGTCGGAATTTTCGAGTGGTCATGAAGGAAGAGAGGTCTTCTGGAATGCCCAGAGTTTTGAAGTGCTGCTTTTCATCTTTACGGGGGCGGCGATGGCCATTTTTGCCTACGGCGTTTACCGGCGCTGGCAGATGTGGGCCGCCATGGGCAAGCCCGAAATCCGGTGGGACAACATGGGCGAGCGCATCAAGCTGCTGCTCAGGGACGGCCTGTTGCAGATCAAGACCTTCAAGGACATTTATCCCGGCATCATGCACGGGCTGATCTTCTTCGGGTTTCTGGTGCTGATCTTCGGCGCGGCCTTTGACGCCACGGAGTTTCACGTCGCAGAACCCCTGGGCATCCCGTTTCTGACCGGCAAATTTTACCTGTTCTTTTCATTTCTCATGGATCTGTTCGGACTGGCCGTGCTGATTGGAACGTTCCTGGCGATTGATCGGCGGTATCTGAGCAAGCCGGATCGTCTTGGCTACAAGGGCGCGCCGGACAACACGGCGGACGACGCCATTGTCCTGCTGCTTCTGGCGGCGATCATCATCACGGGATTCATCATCGAGGCGCTCCGGATCAGCGTCACCTGGCAGCAGACCCCCTGGGAGGTCTGGTCCTTTGTGGGCTGGACGCTGGCCAAGGCCTTCACCGGAATCAATCCCGAATCGGCCAAAGCCATGCACCAGTTTGCCTGGTGGACGCACACCTTCCTGGCCCTGGGGTTTATCGCCTACATCCCCTATTCAAGGCTGATGCATATCATCACGACGCCGGCCAACCACTTCATGCAGAACATGAAGCCGGTCGGAACGATCGAACCGATCCGGGATTTTGAAAACGCCGAATCGTTCGGCGTCGGGACCCTCGACGAGTTCACGTGGAAGCAGATCTTCGACGCCGACGCCTGCACGCGCTGCGGCCGGTGCCAGGACGGCTGTCCGGCCTATCTGACGGGCAAGCCGCTGTCTCCGAAGAAGCTCGTTCAGGATCTCAAGACTTACTGGCTCGAGAAGGCGCCCGCGGCAGTGGAAGCCAAAAAGGCCGCAGGCGAGATCTTCAACATCAAGGCGCTGGCCCCCGTGGACAATGCCGTCCGGATGATCGAAGACAAATGCCTGGGCGAAAAGACGGGCGAAGCGGCGGAAAAGGCGCTGGTCGGCGAGGCTATCAGCCTCGATGAGCTCTGGGCCTGTACGAACTGCATGTACTGCATGGAAAACTGCTCGGCCTCTATCGAGCACGTGCCGAAGATCGTCGGCATGCGGCAGTACAAGGTCCTGACGGAGGCCGATTTCGCGCCGGAGCTCCAGTTGGCCTATCGCAATATGGAAAACAACTCCAACCCCTGGGGCGTGGGCGCTCACCTGCGGGCGGACTGGGCCAAGGAATTGGGCGTCAAGACCCTGGCGGAAGACCCTGGTGTGGAATACTTGTTCTATGTGGGCTGCGCCGGATCCTTCGACGACCGCGGCAAGAAAGTCTCCGTGGCCTTCGCCAAGATCATGCAGACAGCCGGCGTCAGTTTCGGCATCCTCGGAACGGAGGAGAGCTGCTGCGGCGATTCGGCCATGCGCGGCGGCAATGAGTATCTCTACCAGACCCTGGCGCAGATGAACATAGACGCGATGAACGGCTATGGCGTGAAAAAAATCATCGCCACCTGTCCCCACGGCTACAACGCGCTGAAAAAGGACTATCCCAATTTCGGCGCAAATTTCGAAGTGTATCATCACACGGAGATCATCGCCGATCTCATCGCCAAGGGAAAGATCAGCCTGAAGAAGCCCGTGCCGGGAACCTACACCTATCATGACTCCTGCTTCCTGGGCCGGTACAACGATATCTACGGCCAGCCGCGCAAGATACTCAAGGCCGTTTCGGGGCTGAAGCTCGTGGAAATGGAGCGGAATCTGTCAAAGAGCTTCTGCTGCGGCGCCGGCGGCGCCCGGATGTGGATGGAGGAGCACGGCGAAAAGATCAACGACGCCCGCGCCAAACAGGCCATCGATGTCAAGGCGGACACGATCGCCGTGGGCTGCCCGTTCTGTCTGACCATGATGAGCGACGGCATCAAGACGCACAGCATGGAAGAAAAGATGACCGCCCTGGACATCGCGGAAATCGTCTGGAAAGCAATGGGCCTGGAAGAAGAGCAGGTCCCTGTGCAGGTCTGCGAGGCGCCTGCGGAGGTGACGAACCCGACTCAATCCTGAGGACGGATCAAGCGTTAACAAAAAGCCCCGATCTTTTTTGAGTTCGGGGCTTTTTTTGTGGCAAATTTCCGAGATTTCATTTATAGGTAATAGCTATTATGGTGCGCTGAACGCTGAGTAGAAGCGGCCGACAAACCCATAAACAGACAACCCCTTCTCTCACGGCAGGGAGGGGTTTGGGGTGGGGGGTCGAAAACGATTCAAGAAAGGAGTGTGGAGACTATGGCTGAAGCAAGCATCTATCAGAGTAAACCGTGGTTTAAATCGTATGAAAAAGGGGTGCCCGAAACCCTCAAGTACGAGGAAATCTGCATGCCGGACATCCTCGACCGGACGGCAAAGCAGTTTCCCGACAAGACGGCACTTATTTTTCAGGGATTCACGTTGAATTTCAAAGAGCTGAAAGACATGGTGGACCGTTTTGCCGCCTGCCTGACCGCTTTCGGGGTCAAACAGGGGGACGCCGTGGCGCTGCTTTTGCCCAACGTGATCCCCTGCGTGGCGGCCTATTTCGCAATCCTGAGAATCGGCGGCATCGTGGTCATGAACAACCCGCTGTATTCGGACACGGAACTGGAGCATCAGTTCAACGACTCCGGCTCGAAGGTTCTGGTCACGCTGGATCTGCTCGGGAACCGCATGATCGACCTGCGGCCGAAAACCAAGATCAAGCAGATCGTCTATACTTCCATCGGCGATTATCTGCCCTTCCCCAAGAGCCTGCTGTTTCCGCTCGTGGGCAAAAAGAAGAAGCTTGCAGCCGACGTAAAACCGGCGCCGGACATCTTCAAATGGAAGGACTGCATCGCCCAGTATCCCGCCACTCCGCCCGCCGTCAAGATCGGCTACGGAGACGTGGCCATGTATCAGTACACGGGCGGGACCACAGGCGTCTCCAAGGGCGTCATGCTGACCCATTCCAACCTGAGCAAGCAGGTGCAGCAGTTACAGGCCTGGTTCCCGAAATTCACCAAGGGAACGGAAATCATGCTGGGCGCACTGCCCTACTTCCATGTCTTCGGGCTGTCCGTGTCCATGAATTTTTCCGTCCACATGGGATGGGCCCAGGTCCTGGTTCCGCGGCCGCAGCCGGAGCCGCTGCTGGAGGCCATCAGCAAGTTCCGGCCGACTTTCGCGCCGCTTGTTCCGACCATGTACATCGGCATGCTGGCGCATCCGAATCTCAAGAAGACGGACATGAGCTGCATAAAGGGGGCCTTTTCCGGAGGCGCGCCGCTGCCGGTGGAGGTCATTCACGATTTTGAGAAGACCACCGGGGCGGTCATCGTGGAAGGCTTCGGCATGACGGAAACGACGCCCGTGACTCATGTCAATCCCTTTGCCGGCGGCGCCCGGAAGGTGGGGAGCGTCGGGTTGCCGATCACGGACACCGAGTGCCGCATAGTCGATCTCGAAGACGGCGTGACGGATATGCCCGTCGGCGAGCGCGGCGAACTGATCGTCCGGGGACCCCAGATCATGCTGGGCTACAAGGGCAAGCCCGAAGAGACGGCCAACACGCTTAAGGACGGCTGGATCTACACGGGCGACATCGCGACGATGGACGAGGACGGCTATTTCTACATTGTGGACCGCAAGAAGGACATGATCATTACCGGCGGCTACAATGTCTATCCGCGCGACATCGATGAGGTTTACTATGAGCATCCCAAGGTGCAGGAGGCCTGCTCGATCGGTATTCCGGATGCAAAACGCGGCGAGTGCGCGAAGCTCTTCGTGGTGCTCAAGGAAGGCGAGACGGCCACGCAGGAAGAAATGATCGAATACGGCCGGGCGAAGCTGGCCGCCTACAAGCTGCCGGTGGAAGTGGAATTCCGCAAGGAACTGCCCAAGACGAACGTCGGCAAGATCCTGCGCAAAACCCTCAAGGCGGAAGAAATGGCCAAACGCAAAAAATAGGGGGACAGCGCCCCTATTTTAAAAAAACCAACGGCGGG
>PHBF01000517.1 GCA_002841905.1 Deltaproteobacteria bacterium HGW-Deltaproteobacteria-17 | reverse complement strand
CACATCTATGCTGGCATCGAGCGCACTTTCTGCAGGGGTGCGGTTGGCGCGGCGAATTTCGCGCAGCTCGTCTTCACTGTAGATTGGCTCAGTGCGGGTGATGCCCCCGCTGGCGATGGATGTGGGGACGTCCAGGTCGCGGTCGGCAACATACTCCAACTTGCCGTCGATTTTGGCATCCGGGCCGAATTTAAGCCCTACGGCCAGATTGGGGATGGTAATTGTTTGCTCTGGCCCAAAGATCATCGGGCCCATTTGCTGACCTTCGTTTTTCATATTACCCAGGGCAAATACAGCGTCGCCGCCGATGCTGCCGCGCAACTCGATCGCCCCGGTGCCGAGTTTGGCGTTCCCGGCCAGGTCTCCGGCCAGAAGGACATCGCCGGCGCTGACGGTCTTTACGGAGGCTCCGAGGGAAGCGAGCTCTTCCGCCAGTCCGCGGCTATGCGAGTCGGTTTGGGGCGTGGTAACGAAAAACGTTACCGGAAAGGCCGGAGACAATCCTTCGAGTCCCCGGGCATGATCGGCATGGCCATGCGTGAGAGCGACGAGGTCGATGCGGCGAACACCCCAGAAGCGGAGCTTCTCCTGCAATAACGTCGCGTCCGGCCCCCCGTCGACTAAAACGGTGGCGAAAGGCGAACGGATCAAGATGGCGTCGCCCTGCCCCACGTCGAGAAATATGATCTCAGTTCCGGCCGGTGGGCCGCGCAGCGCGGTGCCCGGCCATAGGGCGATAAGGCATAAGGCCGCTAGGCCGAGAGCGCCGGCGGCGAGAGACAGCCTGGTCATGGGGCGCGTGAGGCAGAGCCAGCCCAGGGGGTAGCACGCGAGGAGTTGCCAGGGCTGCATCCCGGGGTTGAATACGGCCGCCCAGCTCGGACTCGCGAGCATGTGAGCGATCGCGAGGATCAGCGCGAGAAGCCAGCTTGAGGCCAGCACAGCTGGCGTAACCAGCCAGGAGAATGGAGTGATGGCGGCGCCGGCGAACCCCAGCACCATCAGTGCGGGAACCAGTGGCAGAACCAGCAAGTTCGCCAACGGCGACAGTAGAGAGATCTCGCCGAAGCGCGCGAGCAGCATGGGCGCCAATCCCAACTGAACGGCCAGCGTGGCGACGAGCAATTTCGCCGCGCCCCCCCGTGGCCGGAAGAGGCGTTGCAGGGGCGGGGCCAGGAGGCATCCCGCGAGCACGGCGCCGAACGAGAGCTGAAAGCTCAGCTCAAAGAGCAGCACAGGTTCCTTGAGAAGGCAGACGAAGCCAACTGCGCCGAGGGCAGGCAGTAGCTTCACGTCTCTGGAGTAGACGGCGCCGGCGGAGGCCAGAAGGGCGAGCAGGCCCGCGCGCACTATTGGCGGCGTGAGGCCCGCTGCGAGGGCATACAGGCCCAGGAGGGGAAGCTGCAGCGCGAGCGCG
>PHBF01000516.1 GCA_002841905.1 Deltaproteobacteria bacterium HGW-Deltaproteobacteria-17 | reverse complement strand
CGGCTACGCCTCCGGCGACACCTACCTGCGCCTGTTCGACGCGGCGGGCAACCAGGTCTCCTCCAACGACGACAACTGCTCCAGCCTGGCGAGCTACCTGACCTACACCGCGCCGGTCACCGGCACCTACCAGGTCCGCGCCGGTTGCTTCGGCTCCAACTCCTGCAACGGCAAGGTCCGGGTCCGCCTGGCCGGCACCACCACGTCCCCGCCGTCCACCTTCTACTCGACGGACAACACGAACTCCGCGCAGCAGAACACCCGCAACTTCTACTACTATCTGTCGAGCGGCTACACCTACACCTTCACGACCTGCGGCAACACCGACACCGACACCTACCTGCGCCTGAAGACCTCCGCGGGCGTCGAGGTGGCCTCCAACGACGACAACTACAACGCCTGCCCCAACCACGGCACGGCCTCCACGTTCTCGTACTCCCCGTCGTCCTCGGGCAGCTTCTACATCTACGCCGGGTGCTTCGGCTCCGGCGCCTGCAGCGCCGTCGTGACCTACTCCTCCGTGCAGAACCCGACGGTGGCCGATCCCGTCAAGGCCGTCGAACAGACCTACGCCTACTAGTCCTGCGGTCCCTGCATCCCCTCTTTCACGCCAGTTCCCCGTCCCGCCAGGCCGAGCGCCTCAACCCGGCCCTGCGCGTGCTGGGCAGCCTGTTCCCTGAGCAGGTCGAGACCAACGACCGCCTCTGCGACGACACCGCCGACCGCGTGTACAACGCCTACTATGCAACCAAGGGCGAACTGATCAAGATCTTCAACAACAACAAGCGTTTCATCAATTCCTTCTTCCTGAACTCGTAAAACACGCGTCGTTGAAGACGCGGACGCGGCTCGCACGGGTCCGACGCACTTCGAAGAATACTCCGTCGCGGCTCGCAGGAGTGCAACGCGATTGGAAGAAAACGTTCGCCCGGCTCGCACGAGTCCCACGCGATTTGACGAAAACCTTCGCCCGGTTCGCGGGAGTCCCACGCCTTTCAAAGCCAACTTGGATCCCGCTCGCAGGGGCCCCACAGGTGGGAGTGATTCTTTCAGGTTACCAGGGGTGTATGGGGCCGAACCTCACGACTCGCCCGCAGCGGTATAGAAAACGCCTGCAATTACAGGGCTTTTTCGTGCATCAACCCTGCGGGTGAATTCCTCGTTGACCTGCGCGCGGGCAACGGTCAAGGTGCGCCCCTGATGGATTTTGTACCAGAATGATTCCCAAAATCGGCAGAGAAATAATCAGTTCCCTGCGACGGGTGGGAACGTCGGATCGGGGATCACGTTGCCTACTTCATCGACGAGGCCGGCGGCGACTGGCATGGCTCTGGAAAGTTAGACACATTTGTTATGCTGCCTCCGCAGCGGTCTGAACGCAACCCGAATTTTCAAACGCCAAGGGGCTGATGTTCCCCA
>PHBF01000056.1 GCA_002841905.1 Deltaproteobacteria bacterium HGW-Deltaproteobacteria-17 | reverse complement strand
CTTGTGCAGCACGCTCCTGGCGTTCTTGGCATCGGCCTCGCAGCAGGGTCCGGGCGGGATCGGCTGCCCGTCGGGGCAGTGGGTGGGATGCCCCAGCAGCGTGCAGATGCCGTCGACGAGCTCGGGCTGCAGCGTGTGCTCCACCTGGCAGGTGATCCGCTCGCGATCCTCATGGGAGTTCATCCCCAGCGCGAAGAACAGGAGGACGTCGGCCAGCCTGTGCCGCCGGATCACGGCGCGCGCCACCTCCAGCCCCTCCTGGGTGAAGCGGACGCGACCGTCCTCGAACTGGACGAGCCCGTCGGCCTCGGCCTGATCGAGGACCGCCTGCGGCACGGCCCGGTCGGCGTGGAAGCGCGGCAGCAGGTCCACCTCGTCGACGCCGCGTTCATGGGCCATCCAGACGGCCTCGCAGAACTCCTCGATGGCTTCGCTGCGCGGAAAGATCACCATTGCACACCCATTAAACGTAGTCCGAAGTTCACGGCACCCCCCACCAGCGTCGTGTATACCAGAACCACCCCGATGATGGAAAGCGCCACGCGCGTGCCGCGCTCCTTGAAGAGCATGAAGGTGGCGTTCACGCAGGGCATCAGGAAGGTCATGATCAGCAGGGTGACCAGCATCTGGTTCCCGGTGAAGCCGTCCTTGAGGCGCGCCAGCTCCGCGACGCCGTTCTCCCGCCGGATGAAGGTCTTCATGAAGACCTGCACCGATTCGGCGGGGAGCCCCCAGAACCGGGTCACCAGCGGGGCGCTGGCGTCCTCGACCCAGGCGATCGCCCCGGCCTCGTTGAGCAGGAACAGCAGGAAGCTGGCCAGCAGGAACAGGGGCACGGCCTCCTTCATGAACTGCAGGGTGCGCATCCAGGCGCTCTTGATCACCCATCGGGGATCCGGCAGCGTGATCGGCGGGATCTCCATGATCAACTCGGACTGATGCCCGGAGACCAGCTTGTTGGCCAGCCAGCCGCCGAGGAAGATCTGGGAGAAGAGGACGCCGAACAGCAGCAGGGTGGCGGCGAAGGGAAGCTGTCCGAGGATGATGAACATCGTGCTCAGCAGCGGCGCGCAGGGGAGGCCCAGCACCAGCAGGAAGGAGGCGATGATCTTCTCCTTGCGTGAGTCGAGCATGCGGGTGGTCATCAGCGCCATCGTGACGCACGAGAAGCCCATCACCAGGGGCATGACGCCCTTGCCGTTGAGCCCCAGGGGGCGCATCAGGCGGTCCAGCAGGACCGACAGCCTGGGGAAGTAGCCCGAGGTCTCCAGGAAGCCGATGAAGATGTAATAGGTGAGCAGCACCGGGAACACGATCCCCAGCACCAGGAAGAGCCCGGTGGGCACCAGGCCGAAGTCGGGGTCCAGGACGGCCTTGTGCATGAAGTCGCTGGGGAACAGGTGCGTGAACCACAGGAAGAAGGGCTCGAGCACCGGGGTGAACAGGTAGTCCTGCATCATCTCCACCAGCGTCTGGGCGCCGAAGATGCCCACGAAGAGGTACATCAGCGCGAGCAGGCCCAGCACCACGGGGACGCCGGTGATGGGCCGCTGGGCCCAGAAGCCGATGCGCTCGCCCCAGTTGGGGCGTCGGCCCCGGGGACGGGGGATCTTCCACCTGCCCAGTTGCCTGAAGGCGAGGGTGAACGTCAGATCCGTCAGATAGAGGTCGTTGCGCAGGAAGGGGTTGTTGCGGGAGAGCTCCTGGGCCGCCGCCCGCACCTTCGCCGTCGTGTCCGGCGGCAGGTCGCCGGCGGGATCGGCGTCGGGCAGGCACAACCGCAGGAGGCGCGCCTGCGAAAGACCCGAGTCGCCGAGCTCCTCGTGGCGGATCCGCTCGAGCCGGGGGACGGAGATCTGCAGGGGAGGGACCACCGCGGCGCCCGAGAGGACGGCCAGCAGGCGGGCCTCGTCGTGGTCGCCTTCGGAGGCGCCACCCCCGGCGGAAACGCACACCACCGGGCAGCCCAGATCCCGCTGCATCGCGGCCTCGTCGAGGGTGTGCTCGGGGTCCTGCTCGAGGCCGACCACGGCCACGACGATGGGCGTCTCCAGCAACGTCAACTGATGGAACAGCGCGATGGACCGGTGGAGATTGCGGGCGTCGGCCACGAACAGGATCCGATCGGGCCTGCCTTGGAAGAGCAGGTTGCGGACTTCCTTCTCCGGTTCGAAGTCGGAGAGCAGGGAGGTCAGCGCGGGCGTGTCCACATAGCGGACAGGGCTGCCGTCGGCGAGGACGCCGTCGAGCTCCGTGATCTCCAGCGTCGACTGGAATTGATCGGGCATGGAGATCCGGCAGATACGGTACAGCAGCCGGGTCTTGCCGGCGCCTTTGAGCCCGATCAGGGCGATCCGCAACGCGGGGGATGACACGTCAGGCACCTCCGTTAGAGGCTTCTAACAACAGATCACGGGGTTGGCAAGTGAAAAAACGCACAAATCGGGACAAAGTGCTCCGAAATGGTGTCGAAAAGGAACTTTTCACAAATATGGAACGACCGGAAAAGAAAAGGAGCGCCGGAAGAACCAGCGAACGGAGACCCAGGGGCTTCGCCAGTTGGATTGGCAATGCACCCGGTTGCGGGTCCGGGAACTGACGGTTGGTTCGGAAGACGCTTAGCGCTTGGAGAACTGGAAGCGCTTGCGGGCGCCGGGCTGACCGTACTTCTTGCGCTCGACCTCGCGGGCGTCACGACGAACGTAGCCGGCCCGCTTCAACTGCGTGCGCAGCTCGGGGTTCAGCCGCATCAGGGCGCGCGTCACGCCATGGCGCATCGCCTCGGCCTGTCCGGAGAGACCGCCGCCGTGCACGCGCACCATGATGTCGAGCTTGAAGGTCATGCCCACGAGCTCGAGCGCCTGAAGGGAGACCATGCGGGCGGTCTCACGATCAAAATACTGCGCGTGTTCGCGCCGGTTGACCGTGATCTTGCCTTCACCGGGCTTGATCCACACGCGGGCGATAGCCGTTTTGCGACGTCCAGTACCGAAAAAAGATTCTTTCATATCCATGGTTAACGCATCTCCGAAAGGTTGATCTTCTGCGGCTGCTGCGCCTCGTGTTCGTGGGTGGGACCCGTGAAGATCTTCAGTTTCTTGATCAGTTGGCGACCCAGGATGTTCTTGGGCAGCATGCCGGCCACGGCCTTCTGGATCAGCCAGTCGGGATGACGCTGCAGCGCTTCCTCGGCGGTCAGGTTCTTGATGCCGCCGAAGTACCCGGTGTGCCAGTAGTAGCGCTTCTGCTGCATCTTCTTGCCGGTCAACTTCACCTTGTCGGCGTTGATGACGACCACGAAGTCACCCGTGTCGATGTGGGGCGTGAACTGGGGCTTGTGCTTCCCGCGGAGGATCGAGGCGATCTTGCTGGCGGCGCGGCCGAGGACTTCGTTCTCGAGATCCACGAGCAGCCACTTGCGTTCCACTTCACCGGTCTTTGCGCTGTAAGTTTTTTCCATGATACCTTCTCACAATTCCTGCAAAAGCATGACTCGAAGCTCCGGAACCGCAGCGGCCCGGTGTTTCAGAGTCGGGATAATTAGAAGAAAAGACGGGTCTTGTCAAGTGATGAATGCAAGGATCCCCATCGATCCGCACATTTTCCTTCAAAACCGGCAAATTTCGGACGGATGATCCCGGAACTCTGCGCAGGGCGCTCCCAAAGGATCCGGAAAAATGGATCGGATCAGATCTCCGGATTTGACAGTTGGATTTTTCTATGCCAGTGTAGGTGTAGGTGAGGTTGGCCCTCACAGGAGGCTACAATGGTACCAGTGTTCGGCAACATCCTGATCATGGCAGTCACCCTCGGGCTCGTCTATGCGACCATCAATCTAAAAAAGGCGAACTGATTTTCTGCGGCCATTGACGATCCCCTCGCCACCCGGTACAACTGCGGGGGCAGGGACGGCGATGCTCCAGAAAAAGAATGATCATTTCCTTACAGAATGCAGACTTTTCCATTTCTCCGGCTGCTGTGAGCACTGCGTGCACTTCGACGGCGGGCCCAAGACGTGCTCTTTCTACTGGCCCAACGAAGCACACCGGTTGGCCAGCGTCGTCGACGCCACGGTGTCGGAGCTGTCGTTCTGCAAGGACTTCGAACTGAACTAGACGAACCCCGGTGAAAGGAAGGCATCATGCGAGATCTCTGCGTCGCGGGACTGGATCTGGGCGGCACCAACGTGCGGTGCGGGCTGGTGCGCGCCGGTCAGCGGCCCGTCTGCGAGCGGTCGCAGGCGCGCAGGCTCGGCACGCGTGATCTCGATGAGGTCGCGTCGATCGTGTGCCGGGAGATCCGCGATCTGGACGCGGCCCCCGACGCCGTCGGGATCGCGGTCGCCGGCATGGTGGACGTCGATCACCGCCGCGTGCTCCGGGCCCCCAACCTCGACTGGACCGACGTCCCGCTGGCCGACCGTCTCGAAGCCGAGTTGGGCGTCCCCGTGGTCGTGCTCAACGACGTCAACGCCATCACCTGGGGCGAGTACCTGGGGCTGGAGCTCCCCGGCCCGGACCACCTGGCCGCCGTGTTCTTCGGCACCGGCGTCGGCGGCGGGCTCGTGATGAACCGGCGCCTCGTCGAGGGCGCGCGCGGCCTGGCCATGGAGATCGGCCACGTCCGCGTCGACGGCGATCCCGCCGCTCCGCTGTGCGGCTGCGGCCGGCGCGGCTGCCTGGAGTCCTACGTGGGCGGACAGAACTTCGCGGCCTGGATGCGCTCCCTCGTGCTGCCGTTCCCGGCGCCCGCGCACATGGGGGAGCTCGACGCTGCCGCGACGTCCGGGGATCCCACCGCGCAGGGGCTGATCGCGCGGCTGGCCGGGCACACCGCGGACGTGCTCGGGGGCCTGATCACGCTGCTGGATCCGGGGCACCTGATGGTGGGCGGCACCGTGTGGACGGGCTGCCCCTCCTTCGCGCGCCAGGTGCGCGCCCTGGTCGACGAACACACCCGCGGTGCCGTGAGCTGGCTCTCCCCGCGCTACACCATCGAGGCCGGCATCCTGGGCGCCGCCGACCTCGCGCTCGAACGCATCCGTCGCCCTGACGGGAGTTCACAGTCATGAGCATCCATTGTGCGGGAAACCTGTTCTGGGCCGGCTTTCCGGGGAAGACCGTCCCGGCCTCCCTGGCGGCGCGGCTGGAGTCCGGAGACCTCGGCGGGATCATCCTCTTTTCACGGAATTTCGGCAGCGAGGACGAGCTGGCGGCGCTGACCACCGAGCTCCACGGGCGCTGGCGCGGCGCGGGAAGCCTGCTGCTGGGCGTGGACCAGGAGGGCGGCCGCGTGGCACGGATCAAGACGATCCGCTGGCCCTCGGCCGGGCAGCTGGCCGCCTTCGACGACGAGGTGTTCACCGGGCAGATCGCCCGGCGCATGGCGCAGGAGCTGGCCCACTTCGGCTTCAACACCGACTTCGCACCGGTCCTCGACGTGTTCACCAATCCCCGGAACACCGTGATCGGCGACCGCGCCTTCGGCACCGAGCCCGAGCGCGTGATCCGGCACGCCCGCGCCTTCATCCGTGCGCTGGCCACCGGCGGGATGCTCACCTGCGGCAAGCACTTCCCCGGCCACGGGGACACGCTGGCCGACTCCCACGAGACGCTGCCGACGTGCGGCCTGCGGGCTGAGGACTTCGAGAACGTCCACGAGCGCCCGTTCCGCGAGCTGGCGGGCCTGGTGGACTTCATCATGACCGCCCACGTGCTGGCCCCGGCGGTGGACCCCGACCGGCCCGCGACGCTGTCGCCGATGTGGATCGGGCGCGCGCGCTCTCTCCCCTTTGACGGGCTCCTGGTGTCCGATGATCTGGAGATGGGCGCGATGAAGCCGTACCTCGGGGAGCTGGCCACCGGGATCTTCCGCGCCGGGCTGGACATGGGGATGGTCTGCGCCTCGCCGGAGTTCCTCGAGGAGTGCATCGGCCGCGTCAACGCCGAAGGGCGTCAGGACGAGGCGTTCGCCGCCGGGATCGCCGGTCGTGCCGACCGCGTGAACGGGCTCCGGCTGCGGGTGGCCCGGACGGTCCGGACGCCGGCGCCCCAGCCCCGGCCGATGTGGATCGAAAGCGTCCACAAGTTGATCGAGAAGTTGACGGTGTCACCGGAGCAGGATTGAACGCATGGAAAACACCACCCTCGGAAACCAGTACCAGATCGTCCGCAAGATCGCCACCGGCGGCATGGGGGAGCTCTTCGTCGCCAACCAGTTCGGCGAGTTCAACTACCAGCGCCAGGTGGTGATCAAGCGGCTCCACCCCGAGCTCGCGACCGACGGGCTGCACCGCGGCCTGTTCATCCAGGAGGCGGTGCTCTCGGGGCGCTTCAACCACCCGAACCTCGTGCACGTGCACGGCATCACCGAGGACTCCAACGGACTCTACATGGTCATGGAGTACATCGTGGGCATGGACCTCATGGGGCTCGTGAGGGCGGCCATCGCCCGGCGCAGCTTCCTGCCGCTGGAGCACGCGTTGTGCATCATCGCCCAGATCGGCGAGGGCCTCGAGACCGTGCACTCCATCACCGACGCGCGGGGCCGCCCCCTGAACCTGGTGCACCGCGACGTGACGCCCTCGAACATCCTGATCACCCACAACGGCATCGCCAAGCTCGTGGACTTCGGTGTCGCCCGCGTGCGCGCCGAAGGGGCGCAGCCCGAGCAGGACGGCGACATCATCGCCGGCAAGATCAACTACATGGCGCCGGAGATGCTCTCCGGGGGGGCCATCGACCACCGCGTGGACCTGTTCGGCCTGGGCGTCATCCTGTACGAGCTGGTGCTCGGCCGGCGCCTGTTCCGGGGCACTCCCGAGGAGGCGCGGGAGGCGATCCTCTCGCGACCCATCCCGCTGCCCTCCGTGGTCAAGCCGGGCATCGATCCCGATCTGGAGAAGATCCTGCTCAAGGCCGTCGACAAGAACCCCGAGTATCGCTACCAGAGCGCCGGCGAGCTGGTGCTCGACCTCGAGAAGTTCGCCGTGGAGCGCAAAATCGGCTTCTCCCGGCTGAAGCTGGCCAGGTATCTCCAGCGCTTCAACCAGCCGGACAAGATCGACGACGCCGCCGCGCCCGAGGCCGAGTCCGGGCTCGAGGACTGGGAGGGCGTCCAGCTGGACTTCGACCAAGGGTTCGGCGAGGGCTGGGGACAGTCCGAGACCCAGGGGATGAACATCCCCGAGAACTCCATGCCCGACATGGACGACGAGGAGTGGCTCGAGTTGATGGGCAGCCCCGAGAAGCTCGCCCAGCGGCAGCGCTCCCGCCCCGTGTTCGCCGTGCGCGAGGGGACCGTCGGTCAGGTCCACCCGGAGGCGTCCGCGCCCGAATCCGCGACCGGCTTCGACGCCGCGGAGGGCCCGAGCCTGCCCCGGCCCGCCCGGTCCGGCGCCTCCGCCCCCGCCTCCCCCGGGCCCGCCGCCCCCCGCGCCGGCTGGGGCCCCGCCGCCTGGATCGCCCTGGCCCTGGCCGTGGGCGTGGCCGGTTTCATGCTCGCCCGCGTGCTGTAGGGTCCTCGCTGGCGGCTATCCGCGTCGGATTCCGCGAAGTCCTCCCATGATTTGGCTTGAAAAAAGAAGACTAGCGCTGGCCGCCGAAGAGATTGGAGACGTCGAAGGACTTGACCCACCACACGGGGGTGGCGAGCTTCTCGGGGGTCACGGGGCCGCCTTCCTGGCGGGGCACGAACTGCAGCTGGATGGTGGCGAAGTCCACGAGGTTCTGCAGCATGCGCAGGCGGCCCGAGATCGCGTCGATCTCGCCGTTGACGCGGGAGAGCTCACGCTCGATGGCCAGGCGGTCCTCGACGGTCTTGGCCAGCTCCAGCAGCGCGATGAGCCGGGTGCGCATGACCTTGAGGTTGCCCAGGCGCAGCGTCAGGTCGGCGAACTGCTCGGTGACGTCCTCCGACGAGATGGTGCGCTGCACGACGATGCCCATCTTCTCGACCTCGCGGACGTAGTCGAAGAACAGGGCCGACGGGACGCGGATCTCGATGTACAGGTTGTTGCGCTGGGAGAGGAACCCGCCCATCTTGGTCATCAGGGCCAGGGCCGCCTCCATGCTCTTGTCGGGCTCGAGCACGTTGACCACCAGCCGGGCGGCATAGATGATCATCCGGGCGATGGAGGGGCGGACCGTGGGGGAGGGGTTGGGCTGCGCGGGCGTCTCGGGCTTGGCCGGATCCGCGGGGGTGCTCTCCGGGCCGCGGTCGTCGGTCGGGCGCATCTTGTCGGCCGACACCTCCTCGTCGGCGTACTCCTTCTTCTCGGTGCTGCCGCCCGTGGAGACCATGACCGGCGCGGGCGCCGGACTGTAGTCCGCGGACGAGGACGTGCTCTCGGCCGCCATGCGGCTGTAGTGCTGGTTGCGTTCATATTCCCGGCCGGGGGCCGACATGGGCGCCGACATCTCCTTGCGGGCGGCGCAGCCCAGCGAGAGCAGCGACAGGGCCAGGACCCAGAGTGAATGTTTCATGGGGGCCTCCTATTTGATCTCGTCCTTGTAGATCGTGGTCACCAGGTCGAGAAAGGCCTTGCGGTGCTTGTCGTAGACGGCCTTCTCGGCGCCGAGCTCGATCACGTACACGTCGTCCTCGTTGGTGAGCACGGCCACCGTGTAATGGAACTCGGAGTTGTTGTAGGGCGCCAGCAGCTCGAAGATGACGCCGGCCTTCTCGCGGAACGGCTCCTCCTTGACGAGCTTGTAGCCCTTGAACTCCGTGAGCTCGCGCTTGAAGATCTCGGCCCAGAACTGGGTGGTGCCGTTTTTCTTGTTCTCGCGCCAGGTGACGCGCAGCGCCGAGGCGTCGGAGGCCACCAGACGCAGGACCGTGTGGGACTTGCGCAGCTCGATGAAGCCTTCGGGCGGATCGAAGTTCACGTGTCCGCAAGCCGCAAAACCGAGGAGGAAGAGGGAGATGATGATGTGTTTCATGGCTGGTTAGTTCCTGAAGAGGGTGACAACGTCGAAACGTTTGATCCAGTAAATGGGCGTGTCCACCTTGACCGGGTTCGGGGTCACCGAGCTCTGGCCGTGGCGCACGAAGAACGTGAGTTGAACCGTGGCGTAGTCCACCAGGTTCTGGAACAGCCGCAGGCGGCCCTTGATCTGCTCGATCTCGCCGGAGACGCGGTTCAGTTCGCGCTCGACGGCCAGGGTCTCCTCGACGTTGCGGGCCTTCTCGAGGATGGCCTGGAGGCGGGTGCGCGTGATCAGCAGGTTGTTCAGGCGGATGGTGAGATCGACGAACTGCGAGGTGATGTCCTGGGAGTTGATGACCCGGGAGGCCATGTGGCCGTAGCCCTCGAGCTCCTTGATGAACGCGAAGAACTGCTCGGCGGGCACGCGCACCACGAGGTCGTTGTTGGTCCGGGACTTCATGTAGCCGCCGAGCTTCTCGGCGAGCTCGATGGCGGCCTGGGCGCTCTTCTCGGGCTCGAACACGCCCACCGACAGGGCGGCGGCGTAGACGATCAGGCGGCGCGTGAGCGGCGTGGCGTCGGAGGCCGTCTCGGGCTCCTTGGGGGCGCCGGCCGCGGGCGGGGTGGCCGGGGGCGCCGGTTTGGCGGGCGCGCGCTGGGCCAGCAGGGTGGCGTCCTCGTCCATGGACGGGGCGGCGGGGACCGCGCTCGTCGAGTCCTCGGCCGTCAGGGCCCGGGCACCCGGCTCCATCGGGCGCGGCACCGTCCCCGCGCCGCCGTGCGAGCAGGCCCAAAGTCCTGCGGACACGAGTAAAATTCCTAGATATTTTTTCATCTTACCCTCCTTGGGGAATTCAGCTCCTTAAAAATACCCGATTCGGCTTTTCTTGCAAACGATTTGTGCTAGCATCCGGCCGAACCGACTTTCGCGGAACGACCTGCGTGGCCGCGCCGGAATACGGAACAGGGTCATGGAACTTTCCCGAAAAACGCTTCTTGTCATCAACACGGACAGCCCCGAACACCGGGTCGGCCTGGTGGAAAACGGAGATCTGACCGAGCTTTTCCTGGAGCGGCGTCACGGCTCCAGCAACGTGGGCAACATCTACAAGGGCCGCGTCGTGCGCGTGCTCCCGGGCATGCAGGCGGCGTTCGTCGACATCGGCATGGACCGGGCGGCGTTTTTGTACGTCACCGACGTCGTCGGCGGACGGCTGCCCGCGACGCTGAAACTGTTCTTCCTCGAGGAGGAGGGCAACTCCGAGGAGGGCGGCGAGTCCGAGGAGGACCTCAAGCTGGATCTCGATGCCGAGCCGGCCTCCACCGTGCTCCCCCGCATCGAGGATCTGCTGTCCCCGGGCCAGGACATCCTGGTCCAGGTCGCCAAGGATCCCATCGGCTCCAAGGGGTCCCGCGTCACCGGGTACATCACCGTGCCGGGCCGCCACCTGGTGTA
>PHBF01000515.1 GCA_002841905.1 Deltaproteobacteria bacterium HGW-Deltaproteobacteria-17 | reverse complement strand
GGATCGACTGCGAGGATCGCGACTGCATGAACACCCCCGCCTGCGGGATCATCTCTCCGGAGATCTGTGACAACGGCATGGACGATGACCGGGACGGCCTGATCGACTGCGAAGACGACGAGTGCCTCAACGATCCCGCCTGCATGCTCGTCGGCGAATGCGACGCGGTCTATCTCACCGGCTGCAGCCTGCCCCTGCAGCGCTGCTACTTCCAGCGCTCGGACTATCTGGGTCACTGCCTGTGGGCCTTCGGCAACGCCGGCATCGGCGAAGCCTGCAACACCGAGACCGACTGCCAGCAGGGCCTTTTCTGCAACGGCTACAACAAGGTCTGCCTGCAACTGTGCCACACCGCGATGACCGGCGAGTGTCCGCCCAACCAGACCTGCAGGACGGTCCCCGCGTGGGGGGCCAGCCCGTACGGCGGTTGCCAGTAATCGTTTCTCTGACCGGATCTTCTTCACATCCACTGCAAGACAAGGACAATCCCATGAAAAAACTGATGATTTGGCTTCTTTTCGGTTCGTTGGCAGTCGTGCTCGGCTGTGACGACGATTCGAACAATACAAACAACGTCAACAACGTCAATAACGTCAACAACGTGACCTGCGGCAACGGGCTGTTCGAGGGCTCCGAGGTCTGCGACGGCGCCGCGCTGGGCGACGCCACCTGCGTGTCCCTGGGCTACGCCGGCGGCACCCTGGCCTGCCTGGCCGGCTGCGGCGGATACGACACCGCCGCCTGCACCGGGGAGCCGGGGCCCTACGGGTTCGAATACCGGCTGCCGCAGACGCGACAACTCTCCTGCGACGGCACCCCCACGGACTTCGCCGACGCCGACTTTGTCTGCACGTATGCCTACGGCGGGGTCAACGGGTACATCTACTTCCAGGCCACCCCCACCGAGTGCGAGGTCACCTTCGCCCATCTGCCCATCTACACCACCCGGGCATGGATCAGCCTCGACGACGTCGTCACGGATCTGGCGTCACCGGAATACGACTTCGGCGGGAACCACCACAACGACTCCTTCGGATTCACCCACGACGGGACGCCCTATTTCTATTACCACTCCTCGTTCGGCTACGGATGGCGCGCCTGCGCCCCCATGGACTGCATCCAGGTGCTGGACGGGCAGGGTGGCATCCTGGAGGACGGCTGCACCACCGAGCGCACGCTGCCGATCGTCTGCACGCCGATCCTGGAGGACGGCACCTTCGGCTCCCTGGAGGACACCTTCGAGAAGTGTCCGGGCGATCCGAACCTGAAGTGATCCCCCCATGAGAGAACTCTGGATCCGCCTCGGCACGGTCGGCTTCCTGCTCAGTCTTCTGGGCAGCGGCCTGCCCGGTCTTCTGGGCAGCGGCCTGCCCGGTCTTCTGGGCAGCGGCCTGTTCGGCTGCGGCCGGGATCTGGAGCGCAGC
>PHBF01000514.1 GCA_002841905.1 Deltaproteobacteria bacterium HGW-Deltaproteobacteria-17 | reverse complement strand
CGGTGCGGTCGAACTCGCAGTTCGCCTTGCAGGTCAGGGTCCCGAGGACCCGGTAATGCCCCAGGGAGGCGCAGGTGTTTTCGCCGACGTCGCCGTCGCACTCCTCCCCGGGGTCCAGGAAACGGTCCCCGCAGGAGTCCGTCGTGGTGGTGGTCGTGTCGCACGAGGCCAGGAAGAGCACACCGGCGAAAAGGGCAAGGCAGCAAAAGAGCGGACGTGACGTCATGGCATTTCTCCTGATAGGACCTCTTCTGTTTATGTGAAAAAACCGGGGATTGCAAACGCTTTTCACGAACGCCCCCCCGCAGCCCAAGTGAACTCGGCATTGTCAGCGGCGCGCCGTCGCGGTAGCATCGGCCCGCAGGCCACACCGGCCCGCAGGCCGCCACCGGCCCGGGAGAACGCCATGAAGTACCTCGTCATCCTGTTCCTGTTCCTGTCGGCCGCCGCCTGCGACACCCCGGTCAAGCACGTCAACTCCTGCGGCGACGGGATCCTCGACCCCGGCGAGGCCTGCGACGGACCGGTCCTCTCGGTGGCGCGCTGCACCGACCTGAACTTCTATGAGCAGCAGGGGGAGCTGGCCTGCCGGTCCGACTGCACGCTGGACCTGACGGTGTGCACCGGGACCTGCGGCGACGGCATCATCCAGACCGCCTTCTCCGAGCAGTGCGAGGGCGAGGATCTGGGCGGCCACTCCTGCGCGGAGTTCAACCTGGGCGGGGGGACGCTGGCCTGCACGGCGGGGTGCCGCCTCGACACCTCCGGCTGCGAACTGAGCGGCACCTGCGGCGACGGCGCGGTCAACGACCTCGAGGAGGCCTGCGACGGGGACGACCTGGCCGACCGCACCTGCCAGGACCTGGGGCAGTACGAGGGCACCCTGGCCTGCACGGACCTGTGCCAATGGGACATGACCGGCTGCGGCGGCACCTGCGGCGACGACGTCCTGCAGGCGGACCACGAGACGTGCGACGGCACCGACCTGGGCACGGCCACCTGCCGCGAAAGCGGGCGCTTCTCCGGCGAGCTGGCCTGCGACGGCACCTGCGCCCTCGACGCGGCGGGCTGCGCCGACGCGGCCTCGGTGACCGGCGGCTACATCCACACCTGCGCGCGCCTGACCGACGGCGCGATCCGCTGCTGGGGCGCCAACAACAACTCCCAGCTGGGCACCGGGGACGCCTCCGAGCACACCACCCCCGCGCAGGTGGCCGGGTTGCTGGACGCGACCGAGGCGGTGGCGTCGGGCAACTCCTTCGCCTGCGCCCTGCGCAGCGACGGCAGGGTGGTCTGCTGGGGCGCCAACGTCTTCGGCCAGCTCGGCGACGGATCCCACGACCAGGGCGAGATCCCCGTGGAGGTCTTCGGCGTGGACGACGCCACCGCGCTGGCCTGCGGCCTCGACCACGCCTGCGTGGTGCGC
>PHBF01000513.1 GCA_002841905.1 Deltaproteobacteria bacterium HGW-Deltaproteobacteria-17 | reverse complement strand
TGCCGCTGTCGAGGAAGTAGCGGCCGATCTCGACGGCGATGTGCAGCAGGCCACCGCCGTTGCCGCGCATGTCCAGGATCAGTCCCTGGACGGACTCCTTGTTCATCTCGGTGAGGGCCTGCTTGACCATCAGCGCGGTGGGCATCTGGAAGGCCTTGAGCTTCAGGTAGCCGTACTTGGCGCCCTTGTGCTCCAGGATGCGGTGGGTCACGCTCTCGAAGGAGATGGCCTCCCGCGTGATGGGAAGGGTCTTGGGCTGCTTCCAGCCGGTGCGGGTCACGACGATCGACACCGGATCCCCCGGTTCGCCGCGCAGCCGAGAGACCGCCTCGGAGAGGCTGAGGTTCTCGGTGGGCTGCGTCCCGATCTTGATGATGCGGTCGCCGGGCATGAGGCCGGCGCGGGAGGCTGGCGTGTTGTCCATGACCTTGATCACGCTCAGTTTCTGATCACAGATCGACACGACGATGCCCAGGCCGCCGAAGGAGCCCCGCGTCTGCGTGCGCATCTCGCGGAACACGTCCGGGGTCATGAAGATCGTATGGGGGTCGAGGGTCTCCAGAATGCCGGCGATGGCCGAGTGCTCGACCTTCTCCAGGGATACATCCGGCGGGAGGTGCTGGGACAGGAACGCGAACACCTGCGAGAAGCCGGCGATCAGGTCCCAGGCCGAAGGGATCTTCGATGCCAGGGACAATTTGGCCGCCCCCACCTCGACGATCAGCGTCCCCTTGACGTTTTCGCGGATCATGACCTCGGGCACCTCGCGGGCGATGCTCTCCAGTCCGGAGAGCAGCATGCGGCTCGGGTCGATGCGGGCCGGCTCCACGTAACGGTCCATGACCTTGGAGACCGTCAACTTCAGGTGCAACAGCAACGGAGTCGCGCCCTTCGGGGCGGGGTTCAATTGGGAGGGGCTCTGGGTCAGGAAAGCGAAGACGATGGAAAACAGCCAAGTATGCATGGTCGACTCCGGGAAGGATGGGCGTCAGGGGCACGCGGACGGACAGAACCAACGTCCATTCGTACGTGCCGATTCCCCGAAATGTTCAGTCATTGCGGAAAACGACGCAGGGAAGATCAAGGAGCTTGCTCGGAAAGGGGTCCTGCGCCTAGCGGACCTTGGATTTGATGAAGGAACGGAACTCGCGGATGGTGCGATCGTTCTGGCCCAGGGGCTTGGCCGAGTAGCCGCGGATCTCGTCCTCGAGCTCGCGGTCGAACTGGTCCAGGCAACCGGCCTCGTCGAGGATGTGATCGGCGTTGCGGTTGCGGATGCGCTCCTCGGGGAGACGCTTGACATAGTTCACGAACCCGTCATAAAGGTTGTCAAACAGCAGGCGGGTCATCTCGTCCTCGGAGATCAGTTTCTTGATGCCCTCGTCGGCGTTGGGCATCCCGGCTTCCATGGCCAGCTTCGCGGAGAC
>PHBF01000512.1 GCA_002841905.1 Deltaproteobacteria bacterium HGW-Deltaproteobacteria-17 | reverse complement strand
GCAAGTTCCAGGGCGCCTCGGAACCCCTTCTGCTGCTTGGCGGCAGGCATAATGGAGCTGTCGAAGATGCGCTTGAACTCCTCCAGATCCTTAGGCTCAATCTTGCCCGTAGTCAGTCTTGTCCACACGATCATCATCCCCTTTCGATGTTCTTGTCATCATTGCTACCCGGGGATGGCGCCGCTAAGCGCACCCATTGGCGAGGCCCACGCGGGGCACTTTGCCTGATAGCATCCGCGATGTATCTTCATAGAGATACCAGTGCTGCCGTCCATCATCGGGGAAAGGGGATTCGCGATGGCTAAGAAGGTCAAGGTAGCCGCCATTCAACTATGCGCGAAGCTGGGGGATGTGGAGGGCAATCTGGAGCGCTCTGAACAACTCGTGGAAGCCGCCTTCGCGAAGCGGTGCAAATGGGTCATCCTTCCTGAGTTTTTCACCACTGCAATGGGGTTCCATCCGGACATGCTGCAGGCCGCCCTGCCGTTCGACGGCCCCGCACTGCAGATGCTGCGGCGCCAGGCCCAGAAGCACGAGGGCTACGTCGGAGGCTCCTTCATCTCCTCTGACGGCAAGGATCGTCACAACACCTTCGTCCTGGCCTTTCCCGATGGCGACTACGTCACGCATAACAAAGACCTCCCGACCATGTGGGAGAACTGCTGGTACCGGGGCGGCTCTGATCCCGGCATCCTCGAGACGCCGGAGGGGCCGGTCGGGTCCGCCCTCTGCTGGGAGCTGGTGAGAGGCCAGACGGTCAAGAGGTTGCGAGGCCGGGTCGGCCTGCTGGTAGGCGGCTCCTGCTGGTGGACGGTTCCCATGAACTGGTACCTGCCCTGGCGCGGTTTCTGGAACGCTGTTCATATGCGCAATTTCGAGACGATGGTCGAGACGCCCACCAACATGGCGCGCCTGCTGGGGGTTCCCTTCATCCACGCCGCCCACGCCGGCGACTTCGAATGCTCCATGCCCCTGGTGCCGGGGATAAGGTACAAGAGCTACTGGCTGGGCGAGACCCAGATCCTCGACGCGCGCGGCGGTTTGCTCGCGCGCATGAAGCGAGAAGACGGCGAGGGGTTCATCACCGCCAGCATAGAGATCGGCGCCATCGAGCCGTCTTACCAGCACGTGCCGGAGCGCCTTTTCATGCCGAACCTGCCCTGGCAGATCAAGCTGGTCTGGTTCTACCAGAACCGCTACGGGCGATGGTATTACGATCGCCAGAAGAAACGGGGAGCGCTCAACCTCTGATAGGAGAGGCGGCAGGCCTCCGAAACCTAAGCTTTGCGAAAACAGCGCCGGGAGCCGTTATCGGGCTCCCGGCGCTTCGTATCCGGCACGGAGAAAGGCGTCGCGAAACCATACATAACGGCTTGCAACGTTTTCGTTACAAGTGAGGAGAAACGGCCTCCTTCACGTAACGGGGCTG
>PHBF01000511.1 GCA_002841905.1 Deltaproteobacteria bacterium HGW-Deltaproteobacteria-17 | reverse complement strand
CGGCAAGCAGTTCACCATCCTGGAGCGCGAGAACGAGGGCGCGGCCAAGGCGGCGCGTGCCGGCTATCCGATACTCCAGGGCGATTCCACCTCGGCCGAGGTGCTGGAGGAGGCGGGTGTCCGGCGGGCGGCCGGGCTCGTCAGCGCGCTCCACAATGACGCAGACAACCTGCTGGTTACGCTTACCGCCCATTCTCTCAACCCCGACCTCTTCATCGTCACGCGTTCCGTCTATCCCGAGTCGGTCGAGAAGCTGCGCTTCGCTGGAGCGAACCGTATCATCTCCCCCTACGAGCTGTCGGGACGCCGCATGGCGACGCTCCTCCTCAGCCCCGCCATCAGCGATTTCCTCGACATCGTGGCGCAGGGCGGGCCTTTGGAGTTCCGCCTGGCCGAATTCGAGGTGGGGCAGGCCTCCGGTCTCGCGGGCAAGCTCATCGGCGATTCGGCCGTGAAGAGCCGCACCGGCGCTATGATACTCGCGGTGCGCAAGCATCCCGGCCACCATTTCGATACCAACCCGGACAAGAACACCCTGCTCGAGCCGGGCGACCTCCTGATAGCGATGGGCACGGGAGAGCAGCTGGCCGAGCTCGAGCGCATCGCCTCCGGCTAACCTCGGGGCCGACGTTCCTCAAAGGCGTGCGGCGCCTATTCTTGATAAGATGGTGGGGCGGCTGAGCATACGGAGCGCAAGGGGATGCGTGAGGGCTCATGGTATGCGAACACGTGCACTATCCCACGGGCGAGGAAGTCCGGAGTATCGCCGGGTATTACACCATACTCGAAGAAGACGTGTTGCATCTCGACGGCCGCGAGCTCCTCTACCTCGTTGAGATAGCGCACATCGAGACTTCCTGCTGCGGCGCCGGCGGCGTCGGGTTCATCCTGGTTCCCGGATACATCGTCTCCCGGCACGAATCCCATAACTCGGACGGCCTGCCGGTATCTCGCGTCGAACGGGTCGTCGATCCCGCCGAACGCGAGCTCATATCGGGGTTGCTGAAGCGCAAATACCCTCACTTCCACCAGATATCTTTTGCTTAGGAAGAAGCGAAACATCGCAGTATATTCGAAAGGGAGTGGTTCAATGTAGGGATCAGTTCTTACGGAGGCTATGTTCCCCGCTACTGGCTCAATCGCATGGTGATCTACGGCTCTATGGGCTGGATAAACCCGGTCACCAATCTCCAGGTAGGAGGTCCGGTAGACTTCTCCTTCCGGCTCAAGTACTACGACCCCAAGCGAGACATCACGTTCTACTTCTGGAAAGCCGTTCCGACAAGGGGGGGGTGGTGTCGATGGGCAGCGGCATCAGGGACAAAGTCGCGATCTTGGGCATGGGCTGCACCAAGTACGGGGAGCGCTGGAACTGTGACGCCGAAGACCTCGCGGTTGCGGGTGGTCTCGGCCAGCGACTCGCGGATGTCAC
>PHBF01000510.1 GCA_002841905.1 Deltaproteobacteria bacterium HGW-Deltaproteobacteria-17 | reverse complement strand
CGCCGAACTTTATGGAAAGGCCTTTCACTTCGAGGGCGCAGGCGTTCATTTAGCCGCCCCCTTTATGAAGATTTCCTCGAAGCTCGCCGCTCCGGCGGCCTTCAGCACGGCCCGCGGTTCGCCGGAGGCCAGCAGCCGCCCGGCGTCCAGCAGGTGCACCCGGGCGCAGCGCTCGGCCTCATCGAGATAGGCGGTGGAGACGAAGATCGTCACCTTCTCGCGCAGGAGCTGATAGAGGATGCGCCAGAAGTCGCGACGGGAGACGGGATCCACACCATTTGTCGGTTCGTCGAGGAAGAGAACCTTCGGTGTGTGAACGAGCGCGCAGGCGAGGCCCAGTTTCTGCTTCATGCCGCCGGACAGCTTTCCGGCATGACGTTTTTTGAACGGCGTCAGATTGCTGAATGCGAGAAGTTCCTCCACGCGCTCGGCCCGTCCCTTGCGCGGCACGCCGTAGATGTCGGCGTAGAAGTCGATATTTTCCATCACTGTGAGGTCGGGATAGAGACCGAAGCGCTGGCTCATGTAGGCGATATCTTCCTTTACCGCCTCGGCCTCGTGCCAGACGTGATGCCCGGCAACCCAGCCGTCGCCGGCGCTTGGCTCCAGAATGCCGGTCAGGAGGCGCATGGCGGTCGTCTTGCCGGCGCCATCCGGGCCGACAAGGCCGAAGATCTCACCTTCTTCAACTGACAGTGCGAGGTCATCGACGGCCACGAGATCGTCGAACCTGCGGGTCAGGCCGTCCGCTCTTATTGCAGGCATGGCGGTACTCCCTCGCCGAGCCAGATGGAGGCATCGGCCGGCATGCCCGGCTTAAGCTCGAAATCGGGGTTGGCGATCTCGACCTTGACCCGGTAGACGAGCTTGACCCGCTCCTCGGAGGTCTGGACATTCTTCGGGGTGAACTCGGCTTGCGACGAGATGAACGTCAGCTTGCCGGGGTAGGTTTTGTCCGGATAGGTGTCGGTGGTCACGCAGACCGGTTGACCAAGCTTGACTCTGCCCAAGTCCGTCTCGTTGACATAGGCGCGGACCCAGGCATTCACGAGATCGCCGATGGTGACGACAGGCACACCCGGCACGACATACTCGCCAGGCTCGACATTTTCCGACAGCACCATGCCGGACAAGGGTGCTTGCAGAGTTGCATAACCGAGCCGTGTCCGGGCAATCGCCAGAGACTGTTTGGCCTGGTCGAGACGCGCCCGTGCGCGGGCTATCTCTTCTTGCCGGGGACCTTCGCGCACCAGATCGAGTTGCTCGCGCGCCTCCTGCAATCGTGCGAGCGCTGCTTCATATGTACTTCGTGCAGCTTCAAAAGTTTGTTCCGAGGCGACGCCGCGCGCGCGCAGGCTTTTCTGACGCTCGTATTCTAGCTTGGCGCGCTCGACTTCCGCCTGAGCCCTGGCCGCCGTTGCTTGCGCCACTGC
>PHBF01000509.1 GCA_002841905.1 Deltaproteobacteria bacterium HGW-Deltaproteobacteria-17 | reverse complement strand
GAGAAGAGCCATAGAGTTGTTGCAGCCCGGACCCGGCGCAGTGGTTGCCGCTAAGGTCGGCGAGCAACTGGTAGACCTGGATCGGATGCTACCGGAGGGCACCCGAGCCGAGGCCGTGACGGCAGTGACGCCGGAAGGAAGGCGCGTCTTGCGCCACAGCGCCGCGCACGTCCTGGCCCAGGCGGTCCGACAACTGTATCCGGGGACGCGGCTTGCGATAGGGCCGGCGACGGATGAAGGCTTCTATTACGATATGGATATTCCGGAACAGTTGAAGCCCGAGGACCTTGCGGCCATCGAAGAGCGCATGGTCGCCATCAGAGACGAGGCGCTCCCCATTACGCGCGATGAGGTCGGTCGGGATGAGGCCATCCAGCTCTTCCGCGACATGGGGGAGGAGTACAAGGTCGAGCTGCTCGAGGATATGGCCGACGATATCGTCTCCCTCTACCGGCAGGGCGACTTCGTGGATATATGCCGCGGGCCGCACGTGCCCGATACGTCGCGCATCGGGTCGGTGAAGATACTCTCGATCGCCGGGGCTTACTGGCGAGGCGACGAGAAGCGGCCGATGCTCCAGCGGGTCTACGGAACCGCATTCGCGACGGATGAAGAGCTCGCGGCCTATATCGCCATGCGGGAAGAGGCGGAGAGGCGAGACCATCGCCGGCTCGGGCGCGAGCTCGACCTGTTCAGTTTTCACGAGGAGGCGGGCGCCGGAGTGGTCTTCTACCATCCGCGCGGGGCCGTCCTCCGCGGCATCGTCGAGGATTTTCTGAAAGAGGAACATCGGCGGCGCGGCTATCATCCGGTCGTCACCCCGCACCTCTATAAATCGGACCTCTGGAACATCTCGGGGCATCTCGATTACTACAGCGAGAATATGTACTTGCTCGAGAAGGAGGGTCAGACCTACGTCGTAAAGCCGATGAACTGCCCTGGGCATCTGCTCATCTACAAGACGCAACCACGCAGTTACCGGGACATGCCGTTGAAGTATTTCGAGCTGGGCACGGTATACCGCTATGAGCGTAGCGGCGTGCTGCACGGGCTGCTGCGAGTGCGGGGCTTCACACAGGACGACGCCCACATCTTCTGCACGGAGGACCAGCTGCAGGGTCAGATCGTAGAGGTGCTCGATTTCGCGCTGCATTGCATGCGCATCTTCGGCTTCTCCGAATTCGAGTTCTTCCTCTCGACGCGGCCGTCACACGCTGTCGGCTCTGACGAGATCTGGGAGAAGGCGACCAAGGCTCTGGCAGACGCGCTGGAACAGAACGCCATCCCTTATCGCGTCGACGCCGGCGAGGGCGTCTTCTACGGGCCCAAGATCGACATCAAGCTGCGTGACGCGATCGGGCGCACGTGGCAGTGCTCGACCATCCAGGTGGACTTCAACCTCCCGCAGCGCTTCGGTCTCGCCTATCGCACCG
>PHBF01000508.1 GCA_002841905.1 Deltaproteobacteria bacterium HGW-Deltaproteobacteria-17 | reverse complement strand
CTATGCCCCGCGCTATTATCAGCGCAATGCCATCAACCGGGAGATGGCCGAGGAATTGCTGGACGCCTTAACAAGGGTGCGGGATGAGAAGTCGGTCAAGGTAGTCGTGCTCACCGGAACCGGCAAGTCCTTCTGCGCCGGAGGCGACCTCTCGGTCCTTCCCTCTTTCGACCACTACACAATGGTGGACTGGATGGGCCGGACCGGCCAGGACATCGTGCGGACGATGTCAGAGAACGAAAAGGTCATAGTCGCCAAGGTGAAGGGACACTGCATCGCCGGCGGTTTGGAGCTGGCGCTGGCGAGCGACCTCATCTACGCGTCCGAGCGGACCAAGTTCGGCGTTACCGAGGTGACCATGGGCATCCTACCGGGTTGGGGAGGCACGGTCCGGCTCGCCCGCAGCCTCCCCGTCTTCCGCGGCAGGGAGATACTGCTCACCGGCCGCAAGGACTACACGGCGAATGAGTTCTATGAGATGGGCTTGTTAACCCGGGTGTTCGCGGAGGAGGAGTTCGACGCGAAGGTCGAGGAGATGGTCAACCTCATCGCTGCCAACCCCGCCGACTCGCTGCGCATGGGCAAGTCGGTCTTCAACTTCTCCTTCCAGGGACTGCCGTGGGATGCGGCTATGGCCCTGGAGCGCGAAGCCGTCTCCTGGCTCTTTCACTCGGAGTTCACGTCGAACATGCGCGACATCGCCCTGCAGGCGCTCGAAGCGATGAAGCAAAAGGAGGGCGAAGCCTGATGGACTTTGCGTTGACGCGCGAACAGGAACTGCTGCGCTCTTCGCTGGAAGAGTTCTGCGCCAAGGAGATGCCCAAGGAGAAATTGCGCGAATGGGACGAGACGGTCGATTTCATCCCGGACGAGCTGTGGGGGAAGATGGCGGACCTAGGCATGTTCGCTTTCGCGGTGCCTCAGGAGTATGGCGGGGAAGGTGCGGACATGGTCACGGCGATGGCCGCCTTCGAGATCATCTGCAAATACTCCACGGCGGTTGCGTTGGGCGTGGGGGCTACCATGGGATTCGGCACGCGAACGGTGGTGGAGCTGGGAACCGACGAGCAGAAGAACGAGATCCTGCCGGGGATCGCCCAGGGCAAGGTAAGGTTCAGCTTGGGCCTCACCGAGCCCGCTGGCGGAACCGACATCCTGGGCGCCCTCTCCACCTACGCGGTGAAGAACGGCGACGATTACGTCATCAACGGCCAGAAGATATACATCACCGGCGCGCACAAGGCGGACTATATCTCCACCATGGTCATCACCGACCGGGACAATCCTAAACGCTCTCACGCGCTCTCTACTTTCCTGGTTCCTGCGAACCTGCCGGGATTGGAAATCCGGACCATCCCGAAAGTGGGCTGTCATGCCTGTGCCGCATGCGAGGTTTTCTATCAAGACGTGCGGGTGCCGGCCACCGCCATGGTCGGGACC
>PHBF01000507.1 GCA_002841905.1 Deltaproteobacteria bacterium HGW-Deltaproteobacteria-17 | reverse complement strand
TCCACGCAACGAGGTGCAACGCAAGCGCGGCTTGAGGCCCAACTTGCCCGCCCGCGCGCCGAGCGTGGCGGCGAGCCGCAAATGCCTGTGGCGACGCCGCGGCAGGAGACACGCAAGACATCGCCTGCGCATGGGTTGTGGGCGGCCAGGAAATGGTCGCGCGCCGAGCGCGCCGAAATGGCTGATTTTCTCGGCACGCTGGCCAGGAAACCCAAGCCGCGCTCGGGCCGGGAGCTCGCGCAACAGGCACTTGCCGCAGCGGGGAAAGCGGGGGAGGCCTATGAACAGGAGAACGGCGACAGGGGCGCGTCACTCCGGTCGTCCCCAACCAAGGGCAAACCGATCGAACGGATCAGCCTCGATCTTTATTTCGATGCGTTCATCAACAAGATGAACCAGAGTGCTCGTTCCGTCAAACGTCCCGAGACCTCGGCCGGATATGGCAAGGCTCTGGTCGAGATTGCCATCGGCGTCGATGGCTCGGTCACGGCTTTCCACGTTTTGCGGGCCGCCAATCAGCAGGCGGAAATCGAATACGTGCGGGCGGTCGTCGCGATGCAGAAGCAGGACGCCGCGGCGGCGGGCGAGATCTCCCACGCCGAGCCAGCGGACCGCGCCTGGGATCGCGAAGCGGTGGCGTCGGTTCTGCGCGAGGTCGACGGCAATCTGTCTCGGGCTGCGCGCCGCCTCGGCATCGCGCGGAGCACGCTCCGCCATCGCGTCGATCAGCTCGGACTCGATGCGCTGATTCCGCGAGACTGAGGACGAGCTCGTACGGCACGGGTCGGACTCGTCAGATCGCTACTCCGGCGCGAAGGACTCCCGCGGCGCGACGCGCATCGCTTCGCGTGCCGGATAGAGACCCGCGACGCAGGCGGCCACCGCAACGCCGGCCAGCAGGAGCGCGAGCTGCCAGCCGCTGACCTGGAAGTCGAGCGTCCAGCCGAAGCTGGCCGGGAGCACGCGGGTGACGAGCGGCCATGCGCAGGCGACGCCGAGGCCGATACCGGCGAGGCCGCCGAAGAGCCCTGCCAGCAGGCCGTCCGTCATGAGGAGCAACGCGACCTGCAACGGTGTCGCGCCGGCCGAGCGCAGCAGCGCGAACTCGCGCCGGCGTTCGATGACGGCGCCGAGCAGCAGGTTCAGGATCGCGAGGCCGCCGAGGACAGCGGTGAGGCCTGCGACGACGTCGAGAATGGTCGTGAAGCGGCAGAGCATCTGGCTGACGTAGCGAGAGAAGGCCTCGCCATAGACGAAGAACAGCGTCTGTTGATCCCCGACGCGCTCCCGGATCGCGTCCAGGACCGGCTCCGGAGGCCCCTCGGTCCAGACGACGAGGTTGCGCGCGCCGTCTCGCGGCCAGAGTTCGTCGAAGACTTCGATCTGGAGGTTCAGCGAGCCCGCCGGCCCGGCGAAGTCGCGCAGGATTCCGGCGACGCGAAAGGTC
>PHBF01000055.1 GCA_002841905.1 Deltaproteobacteria bacterium HGW-Deltaproteobacteria-17 | reverse complement strand
ACACCCCGCCGGCCATGCTCAAGGGCGCGAACATCGTGCCCATGAAGCTCTCCGTCGTCAGCAGGTTCAGCAGGGATCCCGTCCGATCCAGGCTCTTCTCCACCTGCGTGTCCCGGGGCAGCCCCACCGACAGCCGGCAGGCCAGCTCCGGCGCCGGCGGCGTCTCTCCCCGGCCGTGCGCCTGCACATGGCGTCCGAGCGTCTCCATCCGGTTTCCAAATCCACATTCCATCGTATTGCCTCCTTGCGGGTCGGTCACAGCCGCCCGTTGCAGGTCATTATCGGAGGCGCGCGTCGGCGGTTGCGTGTTTTCTGGAGATTTTTTACTCGTACTCGAGGACCAGCGACTTCTGACTGAAGGTGTGCTGGGGGCCGGCCTGCAGCCGGGTGCCGAACTGCTCGTGGATCAACTGCCGCAGCTGGGACAACTGGAAGGGCTTCTTCAGGTAGAACACCTCGGGGTTCTCCTGCAGCAGGGCCTCGAGCTCGCCCGTCAGGTCCTGGCCGGTCGTGAACACGAACGGCGGCATGTCGGGGCCTGCCTGGGCCTTGAGCCGCCGGTACAACTCCAGGCCGTTGGTCTGGGGCATCATGACGTCGGAGAACACCATGTCGGGCATCCGGCCGTTGCCGAGATGCCAGAAGAACGCGGCCGCCGAGGAGTGGCAGTCCACCTCGAAGCCGAACAGGCGCAGCGAGCGCCGCATCATGGAGAGAACCAGGGAATCGTCGTCGATGACCACTATGCGCAGCATACAGTTCCTTCGCGCCGGACCATCCGGGGATCCGGGGGCAGCGGTAGCATAGTCACCGCGCTTCAGGGTGCAAGTGAATTTTTACTGAAAGTGTAAAATTCTACTCCTGGAAGAATTCGCCCCGAGGCGCCAGGGTGAACTGTCAATACAATTTTTAACTACAAACCACCCAGAAATGCCCCCAGTTTCTGGGCCATGCGACCCGTCTCCCGGGTTTTCGTCCTTCCGGCGTTTCCGTGTGTTCAGTGGTTAAGAGAATTCTTCACGGCTTCAGGCGGTCTTGACCGAGGCCGCGTCCTGCAGCTTGAGCTCGATGATGGCCTGCTCGCGCATCTTGAACTTCTGGATCTTGCCGGTGACGGTCATGGGGAAGTCGGCCTGCGCGTTGACGAACTTCCAGTAGCGGGGCACCTTGAAGTGGGCGATCTTGCCCTTGCAGAACTCGCGCATCTCCGCCTCGTCGACGGTCTGGTTCTCGCGGGGCAGGACCCACGCCATGAGCTCCTCCCCGTAACGGATGTCCGGCACGCCGATGACGTACACGTCCATGACCTTCGGGTTGGTGCGCAAAAACTCCTCGAGTTCGCGGGGATACAGGTTCTCGCCGCCACGGATGACCATCTCCTTGATGCGGCCGGTGATCTTCACGTAGCCTTCGTCGTCCATGACGCCGAGGTCGCCCGAGTGCAGCCAGCGGCGGTCGTCGATGGTCTCGGCGGTGGCCTTCTCGTTGTTGTAGTAGCGGCTCATGACCTGGTAGCCGCGGAAGCAGATCTCGCCCTGGGCGCCGCGGGGCACCGTCTCGCCCGTGGACGGGTCGATGATCTTGAGCTCCTGGCGGGCCATGGTGCGTCCCACCGAACCCACGCGCTTCTCGATGCTGTCGGAGATGGCGGTCATGGTGCACACCGGGGAGGACTCGGTCTGGCCGTAGGCGATCACGACCTCGCTCATGTTCATCTTGGAGATGACCTCCTTCATGGTCTCGATCGGGCACGGGGCGCCGGCCATGATGCCGGTGCGCAGGGTGCTCAGGTCATAGTCGGCGAGGTTGGGCAGGTTCAACTCCGCGATGAACATGGTGGGCACGCCGTGCAGGGCCGTGCACTTCTCCTGGGCGACCGCGCGCAGCACGGCGGCGGCGTCGAACACCGGACCCGGGATGACCATGCAGGCGCCGGTGGACACCGACGCGAGGTTGGACATGACCATGCCGAAGCAGTGGTAGAACGGCACCGGGATGCACAGGCGGTCCTTCTCGTTGAAGTTCATCATCTTCGCGACGTGGTAGCCGTTGTTCAGGATGTTGAAGTGCGTCAGGGTGACGCCCTTGGGGAAGCCGGTGGTGCCGGAGGTGTACTGGATGTTGATGTCGTCGTCCGGATCGAGGTGGCCCATCAGTTCGGTGAGCTGGTCGTCGGTCATGTCCGAGCCCATCTCGAGCAGGCTCTCGAAGGCGAACATGCCGGGGCTGGGCTCGCCGATGAGCACGACGTTCTTCAGAAGCGGCAGGGCGGCGCTCTCGAGCTGGCCGGGGGTGGAGCTGGGGAGCTCGGGGCAGATCTCGAGGAGCATCTCCTTGTATTTGGAGGACTTGAAGCCGTCGAGCAGCACGATGCTCTGGCACTGGGACTGCTCCAGGGAGTACTTCAGTTCATGGGTGCGGTACGCGGGGTTGATGTTGACGACGACGGAGCCGATCTTGGCCGTGGCGAACTGGACGGCGGTCCATTCCCAGCGGTTGATCGACCACAGGGCCACACGGTCACCGCGGCGGATGCCGAGCTTGTACAAACCCTTGGCGAGCCGGGAGGTGACGGCGTCGAACTCCCGGTAGGTGAAGCGGCGGTTCTGCTCCACGGAGACCAGGGCCTCAGCCTCGGGGAACCGGCGGGCGGTCTCGACGAGCATCTCGCCGATGGTCGTGTACTTCAGTGGAAAATCGAGGGTTCCGACGTCGTAACTGGGTTTTGCTGCGGTCATGAAACGCTCCTTTTTCGGGTGTGGTTTCGAAGAAACCGGATTCGGTTGTACCGCTCAGCTTCTAACATGGATTTTTCCCGAATTGCAATCATGAAAATGCCGTCGGAATGCGCCTTTTCCGTGTTTTTCTTCACAATCAAACCAGCGCGCGGCGACGCATGCGGAACAGCAGGAACAGGAAGAACGGCCCCCCCAGCAGGGCGGTGATCACCCCCACCGGGAGCTGGACCGGGGCCAGCGCCACGCGGGCGATCAGATCACACAGCACCAGGAAGCCTCCGCCGCAGACGACCGACGCCGGCAGCAGCAGGCGATAGTCCCGCAGGCCCAGCAGCCGCAGCCCATGGGGCACCAGGATGCCGACGAAGGCGATGGGGCCCGCGGTGGCCACGGCCGCGGCCACGGCCAGCGAGGTCGCCACCGTGATGCGCACGGTGAGCCGCTGCACGCGGACGCCGCTGGACTCGGCGGTGACGCCGCCCAGGGTCATCAGGTTGAGGCGCGAACCCAGTCCGCACAGCAGCGCGACGGCCAGCGCCCACGGACCGGCGAACATCCACACGTCCCGGGGCAGCACGAAGTCCAGGCCGCCCATGAGCCAGCGGACCATCTTGAAGGCTTCGACGTAGGGCGCGGTGTACTGGATGAACAGGATCGCCGCCGAACTGAAGAACGACAGCGTCACGCCCGCCAGCAGGAGCTGGTCGAGCCGGCCGCGGGCCGTGCCGCCCGAGAGCGCGAACAGCAGCGCCGCGGTGAAGAGCCCGGCGACCAGGGCCGACGGGAACAGCAGGAGGCCCGCGGAGACCCCCAGGGCCCCGGCGCCCAGCCGCAGCGCGATCACCGCGCCCAGCGCCGCCCCCGAGGACACGCCCAGGGTGAACGGCGACACCAGCGGGTTGCGCGTGAGCCCCTGCAGGGAGGCCCCCGAGAGAGCCAGCACCGAGCCGATCCCGAAGGCCAGGAACGTCCGCGGCCAGCGCACCGCCCAGAGGTAGGGGGGATCCCAGGGCGCCAGGCCGGCGGTCCACGAGAATCCGGTGCTGCCCCAGGCCAGCGCCGCCCACAGGGTCGCGACCGCGAAGGCCGCGCAGGCGCCGAAGATGGCGAGGCGGCGGCCCGGCGTCACGACGCGGCCCCGCGGGGCTCCCGGGCGACCAGGGTGAGGCTGCCGTCAGGCGCCTGCCCGAAGCACAGGTCCACGCCGAAGAGCCGGCTGCCGTGCCCGCGCAGGGTCTCCACGGCGGGGCCGAACACCCAGCTTCCGCCCGACAGCAGCAGCACGTGGGAGAACTCCGGCAGCGTGTCGATCAGGTGGGTCACCATCACCACGGTCGTGCCGCGATCCTCGCCGAGCCGGCGCAGCAGGCGGTGGAACTGCAGCGTCTGGGCCGGGTCGAACGCCGCGGTGGGCTCGTCGAGGAGCAGCACCTCGGAGGACTGCAGCAGCGCGCGCGCCAGCAGCACGCGGCGCTTCTCGCCGCCGGAGAGCTCGTCGTAGGGACGGTCGGCGAACCCCGCGAGGCCGACGTCGGCCAGGGTGGACTCCACCTCGAGGGCCTCGGCCCGGGAGGCGAACGCACCGCCGTTGCGCGGCGCCAGGCCCAGCGCGGCGGTCTCGAACACCGACAGGGGAAGATCCGCCGGCGTCAACTGCACCATCAGGGAGCGGAGCCTGGCCAGTTCCCCGGCATGGTACGACCCCAGCGGGCGGCCGCAAAACAGCACCTGGCCCGCGTCGGGGCGGTGCAGGCCCGCCAGCAGGTGCAGAAGCGTGCTCTTTCCCGCGCCGTTGGGCCCGGCGATGGCCACGCGCATCCCGGCCTCGATGGTGAGGCTGATCCCCTCGGCCAGAGGCCGTCGCGGATGTCCGAACGCGAGGTCGTGGAGCTCCCAGACGGGCATCAGAGGTTGGTGATGTCGGCGGGGACCGCCTGGACGCGGATGCCGAAGGAGACGTACTGCACGCCGCCGATGGTGACGTCCGGGGTCAGGATGGTGTTGATGATGGAGTTGCACTGCAGCTCGGTCTCGGTGATCACGCCGTCGGCGGCGCACTCGGGGCTGCCCGCGCAGCCGGCCAGCTCGGTGCTGCAGGCGTCGTCGAAGGTGTCGAGGATGAACTGCGAACCCACGGGGTCGGCCGCGATGTCGGCGTTGACGTTGTCGACGTAGTTCGGGATGATCGTGTTCTTGAGATCGGCCGGCAGCACCGCCCCGGCGATGACCATGTCGGTCCAGCCCTCGGGGGAGGAGACGCCCTCGACCCGGGCGTGGTGCAGCACCAGCGACAGCGTCATCGTCTCGTTGACCGGCAGCGACAGGGTGATGTCGCCGGGACCGGCCTGGGTGATGCCCGCGCCGTACACGCGACCGCACAGGGTGCCCACGTTCGGGCTCGTGCTGTCCCAGGTGAACGTCCCCGTGCCCGAGAGGATGTCGGCCGTGTAGGTGCCCGTGTAGGTGCCCTGGAAGATCGAGACCGAGATGTCCGGATCCCCCGAGAACGTCTCGGCCATGATGCGCCCGAGCACGATCAGGGTGCCGTTGGCGATGCCCTCGTCGAGGTTGTCGTTGATCTGGAACTCGGTGCTCTGATCCAGCAGCAGGCTCATCAGCGAGGACAACTTGTTGTCGATCGAGCCGTTGCCGTCGTAGTCCACACCCACGCCCTCGGCCAGGGACTGGGGGACGTAGATGTCGCTGATCACGTACTCGTAGGGCGTCCCCCCCACGTCGCCGCAGGCGCTGGGCAGGTTGTTGACGTTGTTGCCGTTGTTGCCGCTCTTGGAGCCGGGGTCGCAGGCGGCCGCGAGCAGGACGAGGAGGACGGGGACGAGCATTCTTTTCATGGTTTTTCTTCTCCGGAGAGGCATCCGGTGCAACACGGATGCGGTGGATTCTTATCCCCGATCGGGGGCGGAAAGTCAATGCGGGCCAACGTCGTGTCGGCGGACGGGACTACCGCGGGACCGGGGAGTGGTACATGTCCTTGTAGTAGTTGTCCAGCGTCTGCAGCTCGACCATGAGCTGGGAGTCGACCTGGTAGCGCGACATCGCCACGGGGTTGATCATCTCCCAGATGATGGCCTCGACCATGCTCTCGGTGTCGGACTCCAGGCGGGCGCGGTCGGCCCGCATCTGCTCGAGCTGCGCGCGCATCTGGTTGCGGCTGGCGTCGAGCTGGCCGAGGATCTCGGAGACGCGCTTTTCCAGCTCCATGATCTGGAAGGTGATGTCCTCCATCAACTCATGACCGGACTCGGGCGCCGAGGAGGGGTCCAGGTAGGGGAAGATCTGCGTCAGATCGGCGCAGCGCAGGTGCGGATCCAGCGCCAGCTGGCGCGAGAGCAGCTCGCGGTCGTAGGAGAGATCCTGCACCGCCAGGCGCAGCTGGCCGGCCCGCTGGCGCGTGTGGTTCTCCAGCTCGATGATCTGGTTGACGAAGGCGCCCTCGGCCTGGGCCATGCGCGTGATCTCGTCCTCCATCGTGGAGACCTGAGCCATGTTCAGACTGATTCCGGGCGAGACCTTCTGGACCCGCCGCAGGCCGTCGAGCACGGTGCGCAGCTGGCTCCGCAGGCGGTCGCGGATCATGGACTGCACCGCCTCGGGCGTCAGGCTCTGGCCGGCGCCCACGCTGCTCAACTCGGTCGTGTTCACGCGCCGCTGCGCCTGGATGTCGGCGGGCGCGCCGAGCCGGCGCTTGGTGATCAGGTCCTGCACGTGCCGCAGCTCCCGGGCGAGCTCGAGGCCGGTGGGGAAGCGGTCGGCCTGGTTCTTGGCCAGGCACCGGAGCACGAACGCGTCGAGCTCGGGCGGGATCTTGTTGTCCGGATACACCTCCGAGGGGACGCGGGGGGTCTGGTTCTTGTGCGCGAGCATGATCGAGACGATGTTGTTGCCCTCGAAGGGGGGCTCGCCGGTGAGCAGCTCGAAGAAGCACGCGCCGAACGAGTACACGTCGGTGGGGAAGCTCAGCGTCTCGCCGAAGCACTGCTCGGGGGACATGTACACGGGGGTGCCGAACACCTCGCCGGACATGGTGATCTTGTCCTCGGGCGCGTTGTTCTCGACCATGCGCGCGAGCCCGAAGTCCAGCACCTTGACGTGCTCTCCCTCGGGGGTGAGGATCACGACGATGTTCTCGGGCTTGAGATCGCGGTGCATGATGCCCATGCTGTGGGCGGCGGCCATCGCGTCGGCGATCTGCACGCTCAGGCGCACGGCCCGCTCCACCGGCAGGGCGCCCTCCTCGTCGAGGATCTCCACCAGGGAGCGCCCCTTGATGTACTCCATGACGAGGTACAGCCGGCCGTCGTCGAGCTGGCCCATGTCGAAGATGCCCACCACGTTGCGGTGCTGCACCCGGCTCGTCGAGCGGGCCTCGCGCCGGAAGCGGGCCACCATGCGCTCATCCTTGGCGTGCTCCTTCTTGAGGACCTTGATGGCCACCATGTCCCCGAGGGGCTCGTGCCGGCCCAGGTACACCTCCCCCATGCCACCCTCCCCCAGCAGGGACTGCACGCGGAAACGACCGCCCACCACCTGGTCAATCAAGGAATCAGCCTTCGCCATCATGGATACCGCCTCGTCGAAAAAATGGATCGCAACCTCGAAACAGGTGCACCTTAACACGGGACCCCGTTTGTGGTAAAGCGCAGTCATGATCTCCCTGTCACCGATCCCCTCCCCCGTCAAAATCGTGCTCGTGGAGCCCGAGATCCCGCCCAACGTCGGCGCCATCTCGCGGATCTGCGCCTGCATCGGGTCGCCCCTGGTGCTGTGCGGCCCGCTGACCTTCGACGAGAACCACCCCAAGCGCAAACGGGCCGGGCTGGACTACTGGGACAAGGTCGAGAAGGAATACCACCCGGACTTCGAGACGTTCTTCGCCCAGCACACCGGCACCTGCTGGTTTTTGTCGACCAAGGTCGGCCGATCCTTATATGAAGCGCGCTTTCGGCCCGGCGACGCGCTGGTGTTCGGCTCGGAGAGCCGCGGCCTGCCGCCGGAGCTGCTCGCCCGGCACCAGGACACCGCCCTGCGCATCCCGATGATCGCCGACATCCGCAGCCTCAACGTCGCCAACGCCGCCGCCATCGCCGCCTACGAGGCCGTCCGCCAGGTCTACGGGCTGGGGGGATCGGATCCCGGCGCCGGCGGGGCCGGTTGTGGGTCCGCGTTGGCACCCGAGGGACCCCGGGTGTGAACATTTCGACACAGTGCGACCGACGTTTCCCGGAATTCTGGGGACATCCGGTTGCACTTGCGGGGTTTTTTCACTACACTTTCAGGGGTCGACCCAGCTTTTTCAGTCGGACCCGGCCGAACCGACCTTTCCGCGATGTGGCATGCTACTTGCTGAATCAAAGTTCGGCTGATTGGTTTTTTTCATATGGAGGTTAGCCATGAGACTCTATTTATTATCCGCCGTTCTTCTCTCCAGCCTGTTCCTCTCCGGTTGCTGGACCGGGACCTGTGAAGAACCCCTTTGTCCGTACTGCGACGGCTCCGGCTGCTACGACGAGAGCTGCCAGCCCGCCTTCTGCAACGCCGAAGAAGACTGCATGTACATGGAATATTGCAACTATGACTTGCATCAGTGCTTCCCGTCGGACATCATGTGCTACTACGACTGGGAATGCCCCTACGGCACCGTCTGCGACCGCATGACCGGCACCTGCAGCAACCCCAACGTGAACAACGTCTGCCACAGCGACTGGGACTGCCCCGAGAACGCCTACTGCAACGAGTTCACCGGGCTGTGCCAGCAGACCGAGGGCTGCTCCTCCTCGGCCGAGTGCGACGAGGGCTTCTACTGTGACGAGCGCGCCGTCTGCTCCCCCGAGCCGGTCGGCCCCTGCGCCAACGACGCGCAGTGCGGTCTGGGCGCCTACTGCGACGCCGGCGTCTGCGTGGACAGCACCCTGTGCGCCGACGGCACCGCCTGCGACGGCCTGACCCCGATCTGCGACGAGCGCGGCACCTGCATCCCGGACCGCGATCCCCCGCAGACCTGCCTCAATGATCTCGACTGCGAAGCCGGCGAGCAGTGCCTCGACGGCCTTTGCACGGCCACGACCCCCCGCGATCCGATGTGGAACTGCCAGTTCAGCGAGCACTGCGGCGAGAACGGCGTGTGCGTCGACGGCCACTGCTACGGTCCGTGCCTCGACGAGACCAACTGCGGAACCGGCCAGATCTGCGCCCCCAACGGGTTCTGCCAGGACGACCCCAACCCCGGCACCGAGTGCGTGGCCAACGTGGACTGCGGCGTCGACCTGCTCTGCATCAACGGCCTGTGCCACGCCGAGTGCACGCTGGACACCGACTGCCCCGACGTGCATGACCGCTGCCTCTCCGGAGCCTGCGTGGCCAACGACATCGCCCGCCCCGAGTGCTACAACAACGGCAACTGCATGGGCGGTGAGGAGTGCTTCGAGGGCATCTGCCGCGTCCCCTGCACCGACGCCACCGACTGCGCCGGCTGCCCGGGCAACCCCATCTGCGCCACCGGCGGCTACTGCATGGACAACAACGACATCAACCCCGAGTGTTCGCTCTCCTCCGAGTGCGACCCGGGCCTGCTGTGTGTCGACGCCCTGTGCGCCTCCTCCTTCTAGTCCCCCCGCCGAGTCGACCCTGACCCTGTCCCTGACCCTTGGTTCAAGCCTCCACGAGCCCCCACCCGACGGGGGCTCCCCTTTTCCGAGAAAATGGAAGAAGAATCGGACGTTTCGGACACGTCGGACGGGTCGGACTCGTCAGACGGGTCGGACTCACATCTTCTGGCCCGTGCGGAAGAACGCGACCGTGAAACCCGCCGCCAGCGTGCAGGCCGCGGCGCCGGGCAGGCGCGGGCCGAACAGGAGCATGGCGATGCCGTAGAGGAAGAGGACGCAGGCGGCCACGCCCAGGGCCCACTGGGCGGCGACGTCGCGCAGCCGGAGGTGGCCGGCGGGATCCCGCGGGGTGAACACGCGCCAGCCGACCGCGGGCGGCCGCACCTGGTGGAAGAACGCCTCGAGGGCCTCGGTCGGGCGTGAGGGGCGCCAGAACGTGACCGGAATCCAGACAAGCGCCGAACCCGCCGAGACGATCAGGAGCCGCAGGCCGTAGTCCGCGGGCCAGTCGAGGATCACCAGCGTCGTGGCCAGCGCCAGCGATGCGCCAAACGCGAAGAGCTCCGAGGCCGCCGAGACCTTCCACCACAGCCAGCGGGCCAGCACCACGGGTCCGAGACCGGCGCCCAGCAGGTACAGGATCTTCCAGGCCGAGGTGATGCTGCGCAGGTTCCCGGCGATGACCACCGCCAGGGCCAGCACCAGCACGCCGGAGAGGCGGCCCACGGTGACGTAGTGCCTGTCCGGGGCGTTCTTCACCAGGAAGCGCGCGTACAGGTCGTGGACCCAGTAGGACGAACCCCAGTGGATGTGCGTGTCGATCGTCGACATGAAGGCGGCCAGGAACGCCGTGACCATCAGCCCCAGCAGGCCCGGGGGCATGTGCCGCAGCATCATCAGCGGATAGGCCGACTGGTGGTCGGTCAGGGCCGGATAGGCGACCAGGCTGGCCAGGGCCACGAAGATCCACGGCCAGGGCCGCACGATGTAGTGCAAAAAGACGAACATCAGCATCGTGCGCCCGGAGTCGCGGTCGTTTCGGGCCGCGCAGATCCGCTGCACGATGTAGCCGCCGCCGTCGGCGTACTTGTGCGCCCACCAGCCCACGCCCAGGTAGGCGATCCAGGTGAACAGCGGCAGGGAGAAACCCCACGGCGGCCAAGCCT
>PHBF01000506.1 GCA_002841905.1 Deltaproteobacteria bacterium HGW-Deltaproteobacteria-17 | reverse complement strand
GCAACAACGCCTACGACGACGGCGAGCCCTTCGACGACACCCCCGAGCCCTTCCTCGACGTCAACGACAACGGCTCCTACGACAACGAGGAGTGGTTCTTCGACTCCAACGGCGACGGCCAGTGGACCGACGCCAACGGCCGCTACGATGACGACACCCGCATCAGCGCCGTCTTCAAGATCATCTGGTCGGGCAAGCCCGAGGAGAACGAGACGGCCTCCGCGATCACCTACAGCCCCGCCTCCACCTCGCTGCCCCAGAGCGCCACGCTGACGGTCTCGGTGCGCCTGGTCGACAAGAACCTCAACCCCGTGGCGGCGTTCGCCGACCCCGGTGACGCGCTCGAGCTGACCGAGCACTTCTATGCGCTCACCCCGACGCAACCGTCCTCCACGCCGGGCGTGTTCAACCTGAGCAACATCTCCGGCCTCGAGCTCGATCAGGACTGGCGCTTCCTGTCCTTCGACGAGAACGCCTCCAAGTTCTCCTGCGTGTTCGTCGACGCCTATCCCACGTCCACCGAGCCGTCCACCTGGCGCCTCGGCGTGGGCGCCATGCTCTCCCCGGGCCCCGAGGGTGAATACGGCGAATTCACGCAGTACGAGTTCTCCTTCTCCTCCCAGATCTCCGGCACCATCCAGTAATCCCGCCCCGATTTCGCCCGCCGATCGGGCGTCTGCAGAATTTTCACTTTTTCCGCATTTTTCCTATTGACAAAATCCCCGTCATCGACGATACATACTCCCGCCGTTTTCACCGGTTCTTCGGGGATCGTCTAATCGGCAGGACCCTGGGCTCTGGTCCCAGTTGTCAAGGTTCGAGTCCTTGTCCCCGAGCCCGTATTTTCGGCCCCATCGTCCAGCGGTTAGGACAGCGGCCTCTCACGCCGTAAACATGAGTTCGATTCTCATTGGGGTCACCACATCTTCTTCAAAAAAACGCCGCGGCTGACGCGGCGTTTTTGTTTCTGCACCCCCCACAAAAAAACCGATTCTCCACGATGGTTCGAAGGCGCCCACGGATCGCTTCGGCGCTGCCCAGGCACAGGGCCCATCCTCTTCGACATCCCAAGGGACCTCCCGCGAGCGGCCTTTTCGCGGAGGTGGACGCTCTGATCGCGCAGGTGAGCGTTCGGATCGCGCAGGTGAGCGTCGTTCGAGCGGAGGTGGAGGTTCCGATCGCGCAGGTGAGCGTCGTTCGAGCGGAGGTGAGTGGTCTTTTCGCCGCTTCGGAGGTTCCGATCGCGGAGGTGAGTGGTCTTTTCGCCGCTTCGGAGGTTCCGATCGCGGAGGTGAGTGGTCTTTCTGCCGCTTCGGAGGTTCCGATCGCGCAGGTGAGTGGTCTTTTCGCCGCTTCGGAGGTTCCGATCGCGCAGGTGAGTGGTCTTTCTGCCGCTTCGGAGGTTCCGATCGCGCAGGTGAGTGGTCTTTTCGCCGCTTCGGAGGTTCCGGATGT
>PHBF01000505.1 GCA_002841905.1 Deltaproteobacteria bacterium HGW-Deltaproteobacteria-17 | reverse complement strand
CCCGTTCGTGCGGGAAGATGTCCAGGGGAGCGAAAACATCAACCATGTGGCCCTTCTAGTAAATACTTTTTTCCGATGCAACCGAAAAAGCACGAAACCGGGAAAAGAGCGGAAAAAGCCTTGAAGATAAAGAAAAAGCAATACTCTCCGGGAGTGACGGAAGGGGCTTGTGCAGGTAACGACAAGGAGCGGCGCGCGGGGCCGTCAGGGAACGGCGATGGGACTTCGTGCCGAGGACGGGAGGGCCTCGTGGACGGTCCGTAGCAGGTCCTCCCGCGAGAAGGGTTTGGCCAGAAAGCGAACCTGGTGCTCGTCGAGCCCCTGGGAGGAGATGATGTCGGCGGTGTAGCCGGACATGAACACGCAGGCCAGCTCCGCGGCGTCGGTCTGCAGCCGCAGAAAGAGATCCATGCCGTTCATCTCGGGCATGATCACGTCGGTCAGCAGCAGCACGATCTCGTCCCGGTGCGCCGAAAAGAGCTCGATCGCGGCGCCTGGGGAGCTGGCGGAGTACACCTTGTAGCCGGCGCGAGTCAGGATGCGCGCGGTCAGACGGAGGTTGGCCTCCTCATCCTCGGCGATCAGGATGGCGCTGCCCGGCGCCACCCTGGTCTCGCTGATCTCCTTCATGATTTCTTTGGTGGAGCGGCGCGGACGGATCGTGAGGATTTCCTGAATGGGTGTGGTATCGATCCTGGGGAAGAAAAGGTCGAAGGTGGTGCCCTGCCCCGGCCGGCTGCTGACCTGAACGAAGCCCTGGTTCTGGGTGACGATGCCATAGACCGTCGCCAGCCCCAGGCCGGTGCCCTTCCCGGTCTCCTTGGTTGTGAAGAACGGCTCGAAGATTTTGTCGAGCTGGTCGGCCGGGATCCCTTTTCCCGTGTCCTCCACCCGGAGCTGGACCCAGGCGCCGCCAGGGACGGACATCGGCACACCGACCAGGGGAGCCGTGAGTTCGACCTCGGTCAGCGAGATCGTGATGCTGCCGGTTCTCTCAATGGCGTCGCGCGCGTTGAGCACGAGATTGGTGACCGCCTGGTTGAACTGCGCCGGATCGATCAGCACGGCGAGGGGTTTCTCCGGCGGGGAGAAGCAGATGACGGTGTTCTCCGGGATGAGGCGACGCAGCATGCGCAGGGAGTCGCTGACGTGGCTGCCCAGCTCCACCGGTTGGGGATTGATGGTCTGACGTCGGGCGAACGACAGCAGTTGGCGCGTCAGATCGGTGGAGCGCTGCGCGGCCTGCCGGATCTCCTCGAGCTCGGAGCGGCGGGGATCGGCCTCGTCCAGGCTGTCGAGGATCTCCTCGGTCTGGCCGAGGATGACGCTGAGCATGTTGTTGAAGTCATGCGCCACCCCCCCGGCCAGCCGCCCCACAGCCTCGAGCTTCTGCGCCTGCCGCAGTTGGGCCTCGAGCTCCCGGCGTTCGGTCTGGTTGCCCATGACGGCCACGATCC
>PHBF01000504.1 GCA_002841905.1 Deltaproteobacteria bacterium HGW-Deltaproteobacteria-17 | reverse complement strand
TCTCCATGCTCGAGTCGGTGAACAAGCTCCTCACGGAGAATCACGACACCATCGGCAAGGTCCTCACCGAGAGCGACGGCCTGCTCGTCGAGCTCACCACGACCGCCAAGAGCGCCAACGCCGCGCTGGGGGACGGCAAGATGCTGGTCCAGACCCTCCAGAGCGCCCAGTACCTGGTCAACGTCCTGTCCGGGCGCCTGCCCAGGCTCATCGATTCCGTGGAAAAGACCCTCGTCGAGGCCCAGAACCTCACCCGGCTGATGGGGCCCAAGGAGCGGGACCGGATCTTCGCGTCGCTGGACAAGCTCGACCGTCTCAGCGGCCAGCTGGAGCTGGTGGCGACCGACTCGCGCGGCATGCTCAAAAAGATCAACGCCGGGGAGGGCACCGCCGGCGCCCTCCTGATGAAGCGCGAGGTCTACGAGGATCTCAAGGAGCTCGTCCGCGACCTGCGCGAGAACCCCTGGAAACTGTTCTGGAAGGACTAGGCGCTTGTTCGGGCATCGGTACCAGACCCTCCTCGGCGCCGCCGGAGTCCTGGCGTTTCTGGCGGGGCTGGCCTGGATCTTCTTCTTCGACGCGCTGCACCTGCGCCCGGGGATCCGGCTGCACGTGGAGTTCTCCCGCCTGAGCATCCTGGACACCGGGGCCCCGGTGAAGATCGGCGCCCAGAAGGTCGGGGTGGTGGAGAAGATCCAGTTCCGTCCGGACGTGGGGCGCGTGCGTGTCACGCTCTGGATCGACCAGCGCATGGCCCCGCACATCTTTTCGAACAGCCGGGTATATCTGGAGAGCCTCTCGCTGATCGGCGAACGGCACGTGAACATCGTGCTGCCCTCGGCCGATGAACCCCTCGGGCATCCGGTCACCGACGGGGACGTGCTGCGTGGTCAGGATCCGGCGCACATGGACAACCTCCTGTCCAAGCTCTACGACAGCCTCATCACCAACCTCCGCCTGTGGCGGGAGCTGGGGCCCCAGGTCCGCGAGCTCGAGGCCCAGCTCCGCGAGTTCGACCGCCACCGGCCGTTCCTGGAGGACACGCTGCTGCCCCGGGCCCGTTCGATCCTGCGCAGGGCGCGGGCGTTCCCGGAGCCGGGCGGCTGGGTCCACGTGGGGGATCGCCTGCCGGACCTCAGCCTGCTGGCCCAGATCACGAAGCTGCTCGACGATCTCGAGGCCGCCTCCGCCCGTCTGAAGGGGTTCTCGCGCGAGCTCGAGCAGGGCGTCCACGTCTGGACCCGGGCGCCGTTCGCCCCCCGGATCCGACGCCTGAAGGCGCGCCTCGAGCGCATTGAAAACGAGCTCGAGGCCCTGCAGCAGGAAGGCCGCAAGCTGGTCGCGGCGCTGGACGCGCCCGAGGGCACGCTGCAGAGCTTCCTGCGCGATCCGAGCATCTACAACGACCTGCGCATGATGGCCCGCCGTCTCAAGAACGCCCCGCTGGACCTGCTCTTCA
>PHBF01000503.1 GCA_002841905.1 Deltaproteobacteria bacterium HGW-Deltaproteobacteria-17 | reverse complement strand
GGGGCACGAAGATGACCGTTCCCCCGGCGGTCGCGCGGATATCGGCGGCGGCGACGGCGTCAAGCGCTTTCTGGTAGTCGCGCTGGGCATTGGCGCGCCGGGCGCTGTCGGCGGCGGCCCCACTTCCGCTTGCGACGGATACGGGAGAGAAGCCCCCCTCGGGCCGCTCCGCGACCGCGCTTAAGTACCGTTGCTCCGCCTCCCGGAGCCGCGCGATGGCGTCCGCCTGCTGCCCTCCCGGGAGCATGGGCACCAGCACCGGAGCCAGGTCGAAAAAAGTGAGGGCCAGCAGGTCTACTTGAGTACGAAACCCTTCGAGCTGGGCTGACCCCTGCGCCAGACCGGCACTGAGTCCGTTGAGGGCGGAAAAGATCCCGCGTTGCGTCTCGCCCAATGAGGCTACCGTCAGGTAATCGGCCTTCGCCTGGTCGGCCTTTTCCTGCAGGTAAGCGACGTCCATGCTGGCGAGGATCTGGCCTTCCGCAACCACGTCGCCTTCCCGCACCGCGACGCTCGCGAGCGGCCCGGACGCCGGAGCGAAGATCTCTGTCGGCGCCGCCACCTCGAGCTTGCCGGCCGCCGTCACGCGCTTCACGAGATCGCTGCGCTGAATGCGAGTCAGGCTGTAAGACGCGCCCTCCCCTCCGCACCCTCCGCCGCCCACCAAGACGACCAGGAACGCGAGCGAGATCGCCGTGAGCGGTCTCACTCGGTAGCGCCAGCCATGCCGAATTGACGTCAGGATGGGTGAGCGCAAACTGCGGCCTCCGTAGATCAGCCCATGGCTATGAAGAGATTGAAGTTGAACATCAACGCCGTGAATACGCCTGCGACTACGACCAGCACCAGGAACAGTATCAGCGTCAGGATGCGGGTGATGGCGCGCGGCGGCGCGAGGAAGGCAGCGGCCAGGAGCGCTATGCCTGCCCCCAGCGCCAGCCAGATCGGGATCCCGAGGCCGGCCTGGCCGAAGAAGACCTCGCTAACGCCCGGGCTAGGCGACAGCTCTATCCCCTGCAGGCGCATCGGCGTGATGCTGCGCGTCAGGTAATAGATGGAGGGGAAGAGGCAGAGACAGCCCGCCAGGCAGAACATGGGGCCGCGGCCGACGCGAACCAGGAGAAAGACGAGCGTGAGCGCCGCGGCAGCCGCCAGCACCACACCCATCGTGAGCCATTCCGATCCGGCATAAGGCAGAACGCCGGCGCCTCCCGAATAACTGAAAGCCGTGCCCTTCACGCCGGTAAGAACCTCCATCTTCACCCATTCGAACAAGGGCGTGATGGCGAGAGCGAGGGCCAGCAGCGCCAGGATGCCCAGGATATCCGCGGGCCCGAAGCCTTTGGAGCGAGGTGTCCTCGCCATTTCGGCCGGCGGCCAGGGGGCCGGCGGTGCCGGCGCCTCGACTTGCGGTAACACCGCCGTCGCGTGCGGCGCGGCGGCCGGCGGCGGCGCTGGAT
>PHBF01000502.1 GCA_002841905.1 Deltaproteobacteria bacterium HGW-Deltaproteobacteria-17 | reverse complement strand
ACGCCGCGCTCGCAGCGCATCGGGTTGCGCTTGTAGGGCATGGCCGAGGAGCCGATCTGATCCTCCTCGAAGGGCTCGTCGAGCTCCTTGTGATTGCAGAGCAGGCGGATGTCGCCGAGAACCTTGTGCAGCGCCGCGGCGGCGGCGGCCAGGTCGCAGACCACGAAGGCGTCGATCACCCGGGGATAGGTCTGGCCCGTGGCGATAAGCACGCGGTCCTCGGGCCAGCCCAGTGACCGGGCGACGGCGGCTTCGAGTTTCGCCACCTTGTCCGCGTCGCCGGCGAAGAGGCCGAGGAAGGAGGCCTGCGTCCCCGTGGCGCCCTTGACGCCCCGGAGCCGGAGCGAATCGCGCGTGAACTCCATTCGTTCCAGACACAGCGCAAGGTCGCTCGCCCAGTTCGCCGCCCGCTTGCCCACGGTGGTGGGCTGGGCCGGCTGGTAGTGCGTGAAGCCGAGGCAGGCGCGGTCGCGGTGACGGCGGGCGAAGATGGCCAGGGCGTCGATCACGCGCGCCAGTTTCGCGCGGGTGAGGTCCAGCGCTTCGCGCAGCAGCGGAATCTCGGTGTTGCAGTTGATGTCCTGGCTGGTGGCGCCGAGGTGGATGATCCCGCGCGCGATCGGGGCGGCGTCGCCCAGCGCGTGGACATGGGCCATGATGTCGTGCCGCAGGCGGCGTTCGTGATCGTCAGCGCGGCGGAAGTCCTCTTCGGTCATCGCCTGGGCGCTGCGCAGGGCTTCGATTTGCTCGGCTGAGATCGGGAGCCCCAGTTCCCGTTGCGCTTCGGCCAGCGCCAGCCAGATTCGCCGCCAGGATTCGTACTTGCGCCGAGGCGACCAGATCGCCTGCATCCGGGCCGAGGCGTACCGCCCCGAAAGAGGAGAGGAATATCCATCCCGGGAGTCGGAGTACACAGTCCTGGCGGCGCTCATCGGCTCGGCGTCCATTTTGTCCGGTTTATGTTTGGTCACGCGGAGACTCGAGCCAGGATTTGGTCACTCTCATGCTCGTCGGCTCATCCACACAAGCCGGGGCATCGTATCGCACTATGTCAGGTATCGCCCTTCCCCCCTCGCCTTCCTCGCCTTTGCGAACCTCCGTGCCACACCCTGATCGTTGGACGCCGCGAACTCGCGTTCCCGCATGACGACCCACGCCTTTCATTTTTCACAGGCCGAGTCCGCGTCTGAACTGATGGGGCTGGCGTCGCGTCCTCGTAGTCGTCCGCGACGCGGCGGCGTACGCGAATCCGGCGCGGGCTCTCGGGGGTCAGGCCCGCGAGATCCACGATCGGCGGCGCAGGTTCCGTGTTGACCTTTTTGCCGATCCTGCTCATCTTCTTTGCGATTATGGCGTTTCTGGAGGATGTCGGCTACATGGCGCGCGCCGCGTTTGTCATGGACCGCATTATGCATCTGGTCGGACTGCACGGCAAAAGCTTCATTCCCATGTGTCTGGGA